>JAKEFK010000265.1 GCA_022616075.1 bacterium | reverse complement strand
TTGACATGATTTCATTCCGGCGTGATTTGCGAGTTTCTCATGATGCGCGTGGTTTTATGCTCGCTTCAAGGAATCTGGCGGGCCGCGATTGCAGCATCGACCTGAGAGGTACGGGGGATAGGAGTGTCGGCGGAGCAAAATACCGGCAACTGGTTCAGGAAGGTGTCTTTTTGCCGATTCGCATGACTACCAAGCAGGGTGGCACTCGTTTGCGAGTCCTTTTGAACGAAGAACTGTCGCCGGAAGAACAGGAGGAATGGATTGATCATTTTGCGTGGAAGCTCCTGATTCCCGATGGTGAGTTCGCTTTGATTGGCGGCGGTTATGAGTATTTGAACGGCAAGCGAGACAGCTACGCAGGTTTTCTGGAAATTCCGCAGGATGAATATCGAGTTGATGTTTATATATGTTTCTGGGGAGTGAATGGGCCCTCATTGTATGAAGAGTGGCGCAAACCAAAACTGATGCCGCTTCCGGTGGGAGCGTGGTTCCGAAAAACGCGTCCCGGTGAGCTACTTCCACCTCAGTTGAAGATGCATTGTTATGAAGATCCGGAAAGTGATCCAGGTTATCAGGAAGATTATGATGAGAATGTTTTCGATTACGATGAAGTCGATGAACAATGCGAAAGCCAGGTGGATTTCATTGTGCAGTTAACCCCGTTGTCCGTTGCGGAAGCGTTGCCAGCTACGATGCCCGAATTGGATGAAGCATTCATTCCGACAGAGATCACCCCGCGCACTTTGCAGAAATGCCCGCGCGGGTTGCCAATGCCACGCAAAAAGTAGGTTAGAACTATTTAACAGAAGCACGCAAAGATCGCGAAGAGTATTGAATCTTTGCGTCCTTCGCGATCTTCTGTTCAAAAATTAAAATGCGTGGCCCACTGAAATAAAAAATTCGGAGGGGCTCTCACCACTTTGGCGATCCAGTTTGTATCCCCAATCCAGCGTCAACGGTCCGATCGGAGTTTTGTAGCGGATGCCGATTCCGGCGGCTTCTCTCATTCCTTCCAGGGTAAAGTCGCTGACTTCCGGAAACACCGTGCCATAGTCAAAGAAGACCACCGCACCTAGCGATTTGTAAACGGGAAACCGGTACTCCAGATTCAAAATCGTCAACATGTTTCCACCTTTTGGTACCCCATTTTCCAATGGACCCGCTGTATCCTGTTCGAATCCTCGAATTGTTCTGCCACCTCCGGCAAAAAAACGTTGTGAAAGTGGCAACTCGTTCGTCGTTCGAAATCCCCAGGCTAATCCCAGCCTTAATGAACTGGCAATCACGGTGCGATTCCATTGCAGATAATACTGTGCCTGGCTAAAAGACTTTACGAAATCGGTTTCAGATCCAAGCACGTTTGAGGCGAACTGAAGATTGGAACTCAAGAAATTTCCATACACGGGATCAATTGCATTGTCGCGATTGTCACGAACGGCGCCAAATGTTACGCTTGAAATCCGGATTGCAAGGAACGGGCGATCTTCCGGTTCTACTACTTCCGGCTCGCCATCAGTATCAATGTTTTCGAACACGTACCGTAAAAAGATGGATTTTGACGGCTCCGGTTCAGTTCCAACTTCCTGATAAGTGCTCTCCGCAGAAAGTTTCCGCTCCAGATGCAAGCTGGATCCATAGCGGCGAAAACTGAAGCTTTCTCTTTTGCCGTATTCGCCAAAGACCGATACGTCGCTTGTCAAACGGTGAAAAAACAAATGCGGATCGAGATAACTGATCAGGACCCGACCTTCTCTGAAACCGGCGCGCGTATTGAGAGCTATCGTTCGCGCAGTGCCGAACCAGTTCCTGTTTGAGATTCCAAAAATTCCACGAAACCGGTCAAAGCTCTGGTATCCGGCGCCGTAAGTGATCGTATAAGGTTTCGATTCTGTTAAACGAATCAAAACATTTTGAAACTTCTGCAAACTATCGGGACGCGGAATCTCGACCTCCACCCGATCAAAAATATTCAATCCGTACAAACGGCTTTGGCTTTCCGAGATCTTGCGAAGGCTCAGGGGTTCATCTTCTTCAAAGAACAGACTTTCTTCCATGACTCCCCGCTTCGTGCGATAATTCCCGCTGAATACGATACGGTCCACAAACACCTGTTCTCCTTCCGTGATCCTGTATTCGAGTGACGCACGCATTTTATCCTGCGATAGCCGCAGCCGGTTTTCCACCTGCATTCTTGGATAGCCGCGGTCAGAATAAAGACTGATAAGAAAATCAGAATCAGCTTTGACTTTTGCTTCGCTTACAGGTTGGTCCTTCTTTTGCCGAAAACGCGCCAGCAGTTCCTCGGTTGTGAATACTTGATTTCCCCGGATCCTGATATCTGTGACAATCGATCTGGGGCCTTCTTCAAGTTCCACGCTCAGTTTGATTTTCCCATTCGGGAATCGCAAGACCTCCCGCTTTGTAAAGCGGGCAAAGAGGAATCCTTTCAGCTTGTAGGCGCTGAGAATTGTATTCTGATCTGCTTCAAACACTTTTGAAACCAGAGGCGCTCCACCAAACAAGCCTTTCGTTTTGGTTTGCATTACCTCGCGCAGATCTTCATCGGGAATATTTTGATTGCCGGCGATATCAATCTCGCTTACTGCATATTTGATTCCAGGTTCTACGACATATCGGATAAGAATTTTTTCTCCCGATGTATCTTTTGTCCATGTAATTGCCGCTTCGTAGTAACCTTTTTGCTGAAGGTAATCAATAAGTGACCTTTTCCCTTCATCAAGTGTGTCATCGTTATAGCTATGTTCCACCCAGATGGGGACTTTTTCACGAAGCAGATTCTGATCAAAAGAATATCCAACGGTTTCCAATACAAGTTCCCGCCCCGAATCGATATTGAGTCCAATGCTTACCGCAGGAGGTGGCAGGATTTTCTTTTCATCGCGAATTGAGTGTTCTAGGTGGCCCTGGCGATCATAGAACTCTTCGATTTTCTCCAGGTCCCGGGTGTAGTGTTGTTCTTTGAATCTGGATCCCGGCTTGGATTTCATCAAGGAGATGATTCTGGACTCCGGAAAACCCGGTTTTCCTTCAACGTCAACTGATGCAACGCGCGCGGGTAAACCTGCTACAACCAGATAGGAGATCTTTGAGCGCTTACGCGTCCGAAACAACACAACATCCGGCGTAACACGAGCGTTGTAATATCCGTTTTCACGCAGGACGGAGAGGATATCGTCCCTTCCCGAAAGCACGCCTTCGGGAGTGTAAGGTTCCAATTTTCTCAGGCGCATTCGTCTTCGAACTTTCCCCTTTCTAATCCCGGTATCGCCCTCAAGATCGATCGATTCGATCCGGTAGACCGATCGCAGGATGAAGGTTAAATCGACACGATCCCCCGACAGATTCGCATCCACCAGAACGTTGGTGAAGTTTCCTGTGGCATAAAGGAGTTCGATCGATCGCCGAATTTTTGATCGAGTCAGAATATCCACGTTAGGCGTGAGCTCGATCAGACCAAGCAGCAATTCCTCATCCACCGGTGTGTCGGCCTGAAGGATGATTTTCCCAATCCGTTTGAATTGAAAATCAGCAAAATCCTGCGCACCAACAGACCAGGTAGATAAGAGAAGAATGGTCACAAGAATAGATATGGCGTTGGTGCGTGATTTTCCCCTCCTTATGAAGGAGGGGATTAAGGGGAGGTTGGAACTCATGGTTTTCGGACAACCCCCTCTTCTGTCTCCCACTTTATAAGGGGGAGAAAAGGTCGTGCGCAAACTTGATTGGTGAAACGAAACCCTACTCGAATGTCTTAGTAACCAGGACATCCACACCATAGCGAGCCTGTTCATCCTTGGAGGCGGTGATGCGAATTTCTTGCGTTAATTGGTATTGCAAAAGAATGATTTCCTCTGCCACGGTAAAGAGATTTGTGGAGTAGGTCACGGAGAAATCGGAGGAGATGTCCTTCTCCAGAGTAATCCTTGCTGTAGCAACTTCACGGCTTTGAACATAGGTCGGGTCAATGTGAAAGCGCTGCAAGCCGAACGCTTTGCGGAAACCCCGCTCAATCGGTGAAGCAAGCGGCGCTGCTACGATACCGGCTCCTTCCTCAAGCAGCACTGTTGAAATTCCCGCGCCTTGAGTCTCCCTTTGTGTGCTGCCCGCTCCCAGGAGCGCGTACAGGTCATCTCTCGGAAGTGGCGGGTCGGAAGTGATGTCATGATAGATGCGGTCGAATGTTCCACTGAAGCTCAGCTTGATTTGATATTCGCGAATTCTCGTTTCGGCTACAAAATTCAATTGTGGCTCAGTCCTGTATGGATTGGAGAAATCGAGTGATCCCCGCACAATTCTGTAATCGCGGTCTCTAAAAGTAATCTCACCGGACACAACTTCCAAACGACCCGTGATCACGGGGTCGTTGAACGTCCCGATAATATTCAGATTGGCTGAAGTTTCCATATTTGCAAAATTATTTCTCACCAGGAGCGATCCGTTTGCATCAATATGGATATTCAATTTCACGTCGTCAAACGCTCCAGCGGGAGCCGCGAACCCCGGTACTCTAGCGTATCGAAATATCGAAGGTGATTCTTCAAAGCTTCTCACATAAATGCCCTGGAGTATATCCAGGTCACCGGTCAAATAGCTCGCTTCCTTTTCCTTTTGTAAATGCAACTCACCGCTGATCGTGCTTCGCAAACCTTCGGGATAGTGAATCCGCACTTCATCGACATACACATCGAACCGGAAGTTCTCCATCTCGTATCCTTTTAACATCGCGGAACCGCCCGCTGTTAGCTTACCGCCGCTGCTCAGAGCTTGAAAGGATTGTAAAGTGATATTCCGGTTTTTAAAGGTCATGAGTGCGTGAATTTCGGTCAGGGAATTCGGCAGACTTTCATGACGGAATGAACCCTCTCGAATTTCCAGAGCCCCGCTGAGCGACGGTTGCTTGAGTGTTCCGGAGATTGCCACTTTTGTCGTGCTGGGTCCGCTGGCAGCAATGCTGTCGTCCCATTTGGACAGAACTTCCAATCCAACATCAGCGGAGAGTTCAAGCGCCAGGCGGCTATTATCCTTTGGATAAATGTTACCCATTAGGGATAGTTGCGTATGATCTCCCGTGAGCAGCGCGTTTCGAATCTGGATCACATCATTGCTGAGACGGACATCAATCGGGGCCGCTTGCGTGAGCTGTAAATCGGCAAAATTGATCTGAAGAAGATCCAGGAATCCGGAAAGTTCCTTGATATTCACCGGATGCAGCGCGCCGGTCATGTCAAATTTTCCGCCAAGCAGTCCTGTTAATTTCCTTGTTTCAGGCGCATAGGTCCGCGTGAAAATCTCAAGTGGAAACTTCTGGATATCGAACTTGCTTTCAAAGGGAATTTTGCCGTCCAGTTTGACAGTTGCTCGAACACTGCTTTCGGCTCCATGCGCATAACCGGTCGCCGCAAGAGTCAGAACCGATGGCTCAAGTTTGACTGTTGCAGAAACATTCCCGTAGGATTCTTTGCGGTAGGTTAGATCATTGACTTTGATAATACCGGTCAGCTGTGGTTTCTGAATAGTTCCACTACCGCTTCCTTGAGCGCTGCCTGTTCCGGTCATTTCGAATCCATTCTCTTTCAATACGTTCAGTTTCTCGATGGGTACATTTTCAGCTAGAAACTGAACATTATAGTAATCGGTTTCGTAAATCAGATCGCCGGAAGCGCGTCCAAATCCTCCATCAATATGAGCGGTGATTTCTCGAAGCCCGAGCGAATCGTCAAAGAACAGGACGGTCCCGGTGGTCCGGTCGATTTTTTCTCCCCATGCTGTCGCTTCCAGAGTTTCAAAATCCGCGCGTCCTTCGAGCTCGCCAAAAGGACCCTTCAGCTCAATCGTAGATTGTACGCGGGCACTCACAGGCAGACTCATGTTGAATGCGCTTGCAATTTCAGATGCCGGAAAATTCTTGACCGACCCTTTTAAGTCCATGGCATCCGGTGTGCCTCGATTCCTGTCTTCCAGATAAAATTTGGCTTTTGCTTCACCGCTCGCTCCATTCAGTGTCATTTCGGAATCGAAGATCTCAATGAGCTTGTCATGAAAGAGAATATCTCCCCGAACCGTATCCATCGTGACACCATGATAAAAAACATTCTGCGCAACCACTTCTCCTGTAATTCTCGGTTCGAACGGAGACCATACTGTCCCATCGAGCTTCCCTGTGAAATCAGCCGATCCAAGAACGCCCCAGAATTTCTGCAGGCTGGCGGGTCTTCCTCGGAAATAGGATTGCAAGTAGTGAAACAGCAAATCCATTTCCGGGATTTTCTTACTGCTCGTGCGAAGGTTGAGATCCGCCTGTCCTGAAAAATCGATCGTTCCATCGATTTCTGAGGTTGTATAAGGAGTTAGAAAATGCGCTTTCAAATCGTGCAGTTTACGGCCGCTGATCCGGAATTCAGTTTCACCGGTGAATGGCAGGTATAAGGGTTTTCGGTAGAGGCTATTGTCAAATCGCGTTGCTTCCGCTTCTGTCACCAGATCGTAAGGCATGCCTTGTTTTGGCTCCATTTGAAAATTGAAGTTCCCGGTCATGTTTCTGGTGCCGCCGGATTCCTCCCATCGGATCACTGCTTTTCCCGAAGCAAGCACCGGCATTACCATATCCTTCATCCGAACATACTGACCGAGCGCAATTCCATCCCAGTTCTTGACGTTACCCTCTGCCCGATAAATGGAATTGCCTTTCAGTGGAGCGATTGAAAAAGTCCCGAAATACTGTCCTTTGAACATTTCAGCTCGAATGTTCTGAACCTTTAACTGGAAATCCGTCATGTCCAGATCGAATTTTGCAGTCTGAATGGGAAGAGAAAAAAAAGTAAAGTTCTGGAAATTCCCATCCCCCTGCATTCGAAAATTTCCAAAAGTTCCCCTATAAGTAGCGCGAAATCTTCCGGTGCCGGACATTTCCGGACTGAAACGAAACATCTGTCGGGCCTGTTCCAGATTGATGATCGAGCGGAATCTCATATCAAACAATGGATCCTTCAGATTGCTCATTTCTCCCGCCATAAAAAATTTCGTGCGGGGTGAAAGAAAATGAAGTTTCTCGAAAAGAATCCGGCCGGCAACGAGTCTGTAGACGGCGTCCATATCAAACTGAAACAATTCAAAATTTGTGATCTTCAGAAAACCATCTTTGAATGTTGTGGTTACCAGATGATTCTTTGCCGCGGTGTCATATTCGACAAACGCTTCTAGATCCCGGGTTTGAAACGAAATCGGGATTCGCCGTTGTTCAAAGACCACGGTCATGTTATCAATGTCGACTTTCGAAATCTCGACTCGGGTTCCGCCCTGCTTTTTTGGCTTTGTGTCAGTCTTCGGCCAATTGTTGCCACCGCCACGGTTCTTCTCGTACATAAAAATGGACATCATCGGTTTTACCAACCGGACTTCCGATACCTTGATTTGTCCGGAAAGGATCTGACGCCATGAGACACGCGCATAGATTTCTTCGGCGGTGAAGAAGGGGATATCGGGACTCCGTGGATCGTTCTCCATCCAGAAATTCCGCAACTTGACGTCGAGCCGGAACGGGTTGAAGGAAACCGACTCAACTCGGATTTGGCGTTTCACGACTTTTGACAGTCTCGTCTGTATCAGCGTGCGTACGTAGGAATCAAAGAAGTTGCTGTTCAAGAAAATGACAATTGCAAGAGTGAGGAAAAAAACAGACAGTAGAATTACTTTGAGAGTCTTGGCTGAGAGGTGAAGGAGCCGTTTCATCGCCCTGACTAAGTTTATGGGTGATTAAACTTTCATGCAACTTTAAAAGATCTTGGCGCCTTAGCGTCTTGGCGGTTAAAAACTGCATTTTGTTTGACATGTGCGGTTCAATTGTGTATATTTCGTTGCTTCAATTCTGTTGGAGGTCAGTAGACGTGTACGCGATTATTGAGAATGGTGGCAAACAGTACAAGGTGACGCCCGGCGAAATCGTAAAACTGGAGATTTATCAAAGCAAAGAGGGAACGCGTATTGATCCAGGTCAGATTCTGTTCTTGTTTAATGATTCAGAATACTTTGCCGGGAAAAAAGTACCTTCTTCAGCTCGAGTAGAAGCCACGATCGTAGAAAAGGGGAAGAACAAAAAGGTTCTTGTCTTTAAGAAGAAACGCCGCAAACAATACAAGCGTACACGCGGTTTTCGCCAACAGTACATGCGCGTGAAGATTGAATCGATTACCTGGTAAAGGCGGAGGTTAGGTATGGCTCACAAAAAAGGACAGGGCAGTTCAAGAAACGGCCGCGACAGCAATCCAAAGTTTCTCAGCGTCAAGCGATTTGCGGGGCAGTTTGTCCGCGGTGGATCCATTATTGTCCGTCAGCGTGGAACGCGGTTTAAGCCGGGTGACTTCGTAGGAGTCGGACGTGATCATACACTGTTTGCGCTTTGTGATGGTGTCGTCCAGTTCGAAGATAAAGGTGGAAAGGGTCGTTTTATCAGCGTGCGTCCGTTACAACAATAGGGTTTCTCTCGCGGGCGTTGTCTGACCCGCGTCCTCTTCCTGATCCCGTCGTACTATACTTCCATCCATATGTTTATTGACAAAGCCCGTATCCACGTTCAAGCGGGGAACGGAGGCCGTGGATCTGTCAGTTTCCGCCGTGAGAAATTCGTTCCGCGCGGTGGTCCGGACGGCGGGGACGGAGGCAAAGGCGGCGATATCTATCTGAAAGCAACTTCTTCGAAAAATACATTCATCGATTTTCGCTATCTGCGGCATTTTCGGTCCGGTAAAGGGCATCATGGCCAGGGCGCCAATCGCACCGGCAAATCAGGGAGTGATCTCTGGATTCCTGTACCGATCGGCACCGTTGTGTATGATTCCCAAACAGAGCAGTTGATCGCCGACCTGGATCATGAGGGAGAAACCATTCTAATTGCCCGTGGCGGGCGGGGAGGAAAGGGAAATGCCCATTTCGTCACGCCTACTGCTCAAGCTCCCGAATTCGCCCAGGAAGGAGAGGAAGGGGAAGAGAAGATTCTGAACCTCGAGTTGAAACTGATCGCCGATGTCGGGTTACTGGGTTTTCCCAACGCAGGCAAATCAACGCTCCTTTCCAAAATTTCAGCCGCAAAACCCAAAATTGCATCCTATCCCTTTACGACCTTGCAACCGGCGCTGGGTGTGGTGAACATGCCGGATAATACTACATTTGTAGTAGCCGATATCCCTGGCTTGATCGAAGGTGCGTCTCAGGGTCACGGGCTGGGGCTGCAGTTCTTAAGGCATATTGAACGGACTCGCATTCTTCTTCATCTCATCGACGTTTCCAGCAGCAATGAGAGTCCAGTTAAGCGATATCAGATTCTGCGCAAGGAACTTGCAGAATATGGGCGGGGTCTTTCCAAAAGGCCGCAAATTGTGGTTGCTACAAAAATCGATCAGGCAGATCCGATGGCGCTTCAGGAATTGCGGAAATTCGCCGCCCGAAGGGAGCTGGAATTCATGGAGATTTCGGCGCTCACGGGACAGGGGGTACCTGAACTTTTGCAAAGACTGCAAAGCGAACTTGCGGAAGTAATGAGCGCGAAGTAGAGCGGGCTGGAAGAGCCCGCGACCCGTAATGCAGGCTGGAAGCCTGCGCTCCATAGCCTGCGGTCCGTTATAATGGAATCATCATGAAGTCGGACGAACAAGCTCGGGCGGAAGCAGAGGGGCAGGTTCACAGATTTGAAAAGCTGCTGCAGCTGACGGGAAGAATCCACAGCACGTTGCAACTGGATAGAGCTCTCGAGATTGTGCTCGACGCTGCAATTGAACTGGCGAAGATGCAGCGCGGTTTTGTGATGCTCTACAACGCGGATGATGAGTTGGAATTCAGGATTGGCCGGGATGCAGAAGGGAATACTCTGACCCCGGATAAATTTCACGTAAGTCACACGGTTATCCAGAAAGCTGTGGATCAGCAGGATCTCTTTTATTTTGTCAGCCCTTCCCAGGTCTCCAGCAAGAGTGTCACGAACCTTCAGATCGGAAGCGGCTTTTGTGTTCCCCTGTTCTCTTACCGCTCCATTGGAACGTCCCGAAAAATGATCGGCATTCTTTATGAGGATAGCAAGAGGCTTACAAAGTTCGGAAAGGAAGAAGAAGAAATCGTAAAAGCTCTGGCCGTACAGGCCGGCCTGGCGTTGGAAAATGCAACACTTTATGAACTTGCCACTCTGGATGGGTTAACTCGTTTGTTTCAACGCCGTTATTTTGAAGCGATGGCTGAGCTGGAATGGAAAAGAGTCATTCGGCACAAGCATCCTCTTTCCATATTAATGGTCGATCTGGATCAATTCAAAAGCGTTAATGACACATATGGACATGACAAAGGTGATCTCGTCCTTCGAAAAACTGCTCAGATTTTGAAGAGCGCTTGCCGCGAAGAAGACATCGTTGCGCGGTATGGCGGCGAAGAATTTATCATCCTCCTGCCGGAGACGGATCTCGAAGGCACACGAGCTGTGGCTCAAAGAATCCACGAAGGTATTCACAAACTTTACGTGCTTCCGGATCGCACGATTACGCTGAGCATTGGTGTTGCTTCCTACCCAACTTCGAATGTCAGTGATGTGAACAGCCTGATCAAACTTGCCGACCAGGCCCTCTATCAGGCGAAAGGCGCCGGCCGAAACAAGACCGTTTACCATGCCCCTGCTGGAAATACATGAACGGGCGCAGAATCGGTCTCATGGGAGGCACTTTCGATCCTCCTCATCTGGCGCACACGTTCTCTGTTGAGGTTGCTGCTTCTGAGTTTCATCTCGATTCGGTCTGGTTTGTGCCCGCTTTTATTCCGCCGCACAAACAGGATCAAAACCGGACCAATCCGTTTCACAGAATGGCAATGCTGGCTCTGGCGTTAAGAGATTTCCCTGTTTTCAAAATTTTACCGCTGGAATTATTGCGCGGAGATATTAGCTTTACAGTTGATACGATTCATGAGCTGAAATCGCGCGTGGCAAATGAAGATCGTTTGTTTTTCATAATGGGGAGTGATTCTTTCCTTGAGATTCACACGTGGTACGCTCCGGCGGAGTTGCTTAGGTCCTGTGAATTGATTATCATAAATCGCGGTTCCATCAGGAGTGAACTCATAGAGAATTTGGAGCAACTGGAAATCAGTCTTCAGTTGGATCTCAAGGATTCAATCCACTTTTCCTCTTCGCCATATCTGCCGTTCTCTTCTACTGAAATTCGTGAACGAATTCGGGAAGGCAAAAGCGCATCCGCCATGCTGTCTTCCGGTGTCGAAGCATACATCCACAAGCATTCCTTATACAGGAGGTAGCGCCATCCGAGTTCCAAAGGAAATACAAATTGTTGTTGACTCGATGCAGGAAAAAAAAGCTGAGGAAATCGTAGTGCTGGACGTTAGGGCGCTCACTTCTTTCACTGAGTATTTTGTTGTGTGTACCGGCGAGTCGGAACCTCAACTTCGAACGATTTCCAAAAGTATTGAAGAGAAACTGTCGGCAACCGGTATTCGTCCGCATCACCTGGAAGGACGTTCCGATAATGGCTGGATCTTAATGGACTATGACGATTTCGTGGTTCATATCTTTTCGCCGGATAAACGAACGTATTATGATCTGGAAAGATTGTGGGCCGATGCGCCCTCGTCCAAAGTGGCCAGCGGCTAGTCAATAGCCACTCAACGTATGTTGCTTGATGAGATTACCACCAGAAGCCGTGTTTTTGCGGACGTTTTGGCGGTTGTCCGGCGCGTTGCCGTCACCGATGCGAATGTGCTTCTGACCGGCGAGACGGGAACCGGAAAAGATTTTGTCGCGGAACTGATTCATGATGCCAGCAACAGGCGAGCGCACCCATTCATAAAAATAGATTGTGCCTCCATTCCCTCCTCACTCGCCGAAAGCGAGTTTTTCGGGTACGAGAAAGGAGCTTTTAGCGATGCGTCCGAATCCAAAATGGGAAAGCTGCAATTATCCAGGGGTGGAACGGTTTATCTCGATGGGATCAATCATCTGGCAATAACAGTTCAATCAAAACTGCTCCGTTTCGTTCAGGAAAGAAAAGTAGAACCGCTCGGAAGCTCCAAATCCCATCGTGTTGATTGCCGGTTGATTGCCTCCTGCAGCGAACCAATAAAAACTTGTCTCGTTGAAAAACAATTGCGGGAAGATCTTTACTACCGTCTCGCAGGGGTATCCATAGATCTTCCTCCGTTGCGGGAAAGATTTCAGGACATCGACTCTCTGGTTCAGAATCTCCTGAAAGAGTTTAATGAAAAGTACAGAAAAAAATCCCATCTTTCTCCCGAAGCAGGGGAATTCCTCCGCAATTACAGATGGCCCGGCAACATTCGTGAGTTGCGAAATGTGCTGGAACATGCCGTAATTCATTGTGACAATATGATCACTCCGCTCAATCTTTCTCTGAAACACTCCGTTTCTCAAACGGAGAATCTTTCTTACTTTGCCGACCAGATGCTGAGTCTGGAAGATGTAGAAAAACTCTACATCGCGGAAGTCCTACGCAAAGTCAAAGGACATCAGATCAAAGCATCGAAAATACTGAGGATGAACCGCAAAACTTTGATGCTGAAAAAGCGCAAATATGGATTGTGATTTCACCGCTGAGAACCCAAAGCGGGGCTCCGCCCCGCACCCAAAGGGGATAAACCGGATTCCGGGGATAGGGGAGATAATTTGATTTTATCCGGTTTATCCTTTTATCCGGTCTATCTCCTATGAAGATTCGGATCCTGTGGCCCGGAAAAACAAAGAAGGAGTATTATCGGTCCGCCATTGAGGATTATGTGGCTCGCATTCTGAAGTATTTGCCCATTGAAATCATCGAAGTCCGCGACCAACCGTTAAAGGATCACCAGCAGACAAAGCGGATTCGTTCCGAGAGCAAACAGCTTGCGTCGAAAATACAATCGAACTCCACTGTCGTACTGGATCCTTCCGGCAAGATGTTGACGTCGGAAGAGTTTTCAAAGTGGCTGGAAAACGTCCACGGCGATGTTGATTTCATCCTGGGTGGACCCGCCGGCGTAGAAACCACGCACGTCTCACTTCGCTTTAGTTTCGGACGAATAACTCTGCCTCATGAGCTCGCAAGGGTTGTGCTGCTGGAGCAGATTTACCGGGCTCTGACCATCCGGCATCACCATCCCTATCACAAGTAGCAGGCAAGATGCCGAGTTTGTTGAAAAATCAATTGGAGCGGGGACTTCCAGTCCGCAAAAACGTGTTTGCTCGACAGGCATTTTGCGGGCAAGATGCCCGCGCTCCCACCTAGGACCGCCCGCGATCTGGATTTTTCAACAAACTCTGCCTGCGGCCCGTAATGCAGGCTGGAAGCCTGCGCTCCTTAGTTTGCCTATTGAGACATTAAGAAATCTAACCCTGGCGGTCATTCATTGAGACATCAAAAATCTAACCGCAAAGGGGGTGGGGTGCGG
>JAKEFK010000264.1 GCA_022616075.1 bacterium | reverse complement strand
AACGCGGGTTCCAATTCCGCGTGTTCCCTCTTCGATCCAGATCCGGCCCTTATGCGCTTCGATGATTCCTCGTGCAATCGCAAGGCCCATTCCGAGGCCTGTCGGCGGGAGCTGCCGAGAGCCTCCGGATGTCGCTGCAAAACGAAAAAACTTCTCAAATACCTTTTCTCTGGCAGAAGATGGGATTCCACTTCCTTGATCCTCGACTGCCACTTTCATTTCTTCCCGATCGTGCGTAATCATAATGTTAATCTCTTTGCCGGGCGGCGAGAACTTTGTCGCGTTGTCGATCAATATGTAAATAACCTCGGCAATTAATCTTTCATCAACGTGCACGGGAGGAAGATCTTCATCTATATCTACGTGAACGCGATGGTTGTGGGTGAGGTCACTCGATCGCGTCAACGCATTTGAAATGATTTCTTCCATACTGGACCATTTCTGCCGTGGCTCCATCCCCCCTGCTTCTATTCGCGCCATGCCAAGCAAACTTTCGAAAAGCTTATTCAATCTGTCGATTTCGGTGTCAATCACATCCAGCAGGTCGCGCTGTCCCTCGTTATCCAACATCAGGGACCCCGCATTTTTGGTTTCTGCGAGCAGAGTCGTCACTGCAGCTTTCATAGATGTGAGAGGAGTCCGCAAGTCATGGGTTACAGCATCCAGCAATGCGGATTTCAACCGTTCACTCTGTTTGTAAGCCTCGGCCTGACTTGCTTTTTCGAAGGCCGATTGTAACTCGGTGTACAGATGCTCTGCTTCTTTTTTTCTGCTTTCTGCTTCCGAAGCTCGACGCTTTTCTCTGGCCGAAAGACTCCCGGCGATCAGAGAGGTTAGTAGAAAGGCGGATAGCGCCACCCAGTTTTGCGGGTCTTCTATTACAAAAGTGTGATAGGGCGGCAAAAAAAAGAAATTAAAGAAAACGATTGACAAAAAGGAGATTACAAAAGCAGGAGCAGAACCAAAAATTGTTGCGGTTAGCAGGACAACGATCAGAAGTGTCATTGCAATCGTTGTAGTGTTAACGTGATCTCGCAGCGGCAACAGGATAAGAACCGCCAGTGCCAGAGCGACGATGCCCGCCAGATAACCTTTAAATTTTTCGAACACGAACTTCCTACTCCTTTCAATCTAACATAACGAAGCTTAAAGGCAGCGCGGGCATCCTGCCTCCGCGCATGCCGGCAGAATGCCGGCGGTCATTTATGCCAGCCTGGAGGCTGGCGCTCCTCTAATGAGCGCCGCCATTCTGGCGGCATTGATGTCCGCCGGCTTATAGCCGGCGTCGCGGACTTCAAGTCCGCACTGCAGGCGGGACGCTGCGGTCCCTTATGCGGGCCGGAGGCCTGCGCTCCCCTAGCGCACTCGTCCCGCCTTGAGCCCCTTGAACCTCTTGAGCTAAACTTTATTCGGCGGGAAGGAGAAAGTATGGATTCCCGCTATAAAAATTTTGATGATGGAGATCGCTTCAATCCGGAAGACAAAAATCAAGTGACGATGCCGGACCTGGATCAAAAGTTAAAAGAGCTATTCAGTTTTTCCTCTTTCCGGCCGGGACAAAAGGAAGTCATCAAACGGCTGCTCGACCGTCAACATACATTGGCTATTCTCCCCACAGGTTCCGGAAAGTCCCTTTGCTACCAGCTCGCAGGACAGCTTCTTCCGGGAACAACAATTGTTATTTCTCCTTTAATTGCTCTGATGCAGGATCAGGTTGATGCCTTGAGACAAAAAGGCTTTCAAAATGTCACTTTCTTGAGCAGTACGTTGAGCGGAGCGGAAATCGGATACCGCTACAGCCAGATGTCGCAGAACGCCTTCAAGCTGATTTACATTGCGCCCGAACGTTGTGATGCTCCCCGATTCCAACAGTTTTTGCGTTCCGCTTCCGTTGATCTGATCGTAATAGATGAAGCTCATTGCATCAGTAGCTGGGGGCATGATTTCCGGCCTCACTACCGAAAGTTGAGCAAACGAATTCCGGAGTGGAAGAAGGCCACGGTGCTGGCTTTGACCGCAACCGCCACAAAAGAAGTTCAACAGGACATTGTAACCACGTTGGGACTTTCCATGGGCAGAGTGATCGGAGATTTTGATCGCCCGAATCTGCGCTTCGAGGTCATCACTTTGGATACAACGGAGGAGAAGAACAGGAATGGAGGATCTTCGGGTTCAATTCGAATTGTACCGGCAAGGAGGACCGCACCCTGATGTTGCCAGGTTGCTCACAGTACTGCAAAATCCACACGCCGTCCCGCAGGCGCTTGTTGCTTTGACAATTCACGCGGTTATAGATATCAAGATTGTGGATGCAATTCCTTTTCTGGAGAGAATTCTCTTATTGCCAGATAGCAATCTGATCGCTGCCGCTTGTGAAGCGCTCGGAAAATTGGATTCTAAAAAGACAGTCCCACAAATACTTGCGCTGACAAAAAATCCGTCGCCTAATGTCCGGCGAGCCGTCGCGCGGGCTCTAAGTTTGCTGCAGGCGAGCTCGGCACGATCAGAGCTCCTGCGCTTGCTCAAACAGGATGAGTCGGAATCAGTAAGAATTGCTGCCCGCGCTGCATTGCTTAGAATCGGATGACAGCTTTGGATAGAAGGTCAATGACCTCTTCCTCCGTCAGGTCATGCCATTCTTCATAAGCATCTGCGACTGCAAAAATTTGTCCATACCGCAAGTTTCCGCAATAGACCGCATTCGCTAAAATCCCGAGCTTCCGAACGGAATCTTCATGTCCGGTTGGAACAGCAACCACAACCCACTGGGCATTTGACTGGAGAGCCGCTTCAACCGCCAATTGCATCGTAAATCCGGAAGCGAGTCCATCATCAATTAGGATGACGTTCTTTCCAGATATTTCTTGCTGCGGTCTTAAGCTGCGCAAGTGCGAAATACGGCGCGAGACCTTTTCTTTCGTTTCTTCGATCCCTTTCTGAACTTCATTCGGAGTCAATCCAAGATATCCTAAGAGCTCATCATTCAATTTGTAAGTTCCATCAGACGCTACCGCGCCATAGCCTGCCTCCGAGTTCCAGGGCAATGTAATTTTGCTGACAATCATAAGATCCAGCGGAAGATCGAGCTTTTCGCATACAGCAATCGCAACAGGCACTCCGCCGGAGGGGATTGCGAGCACTACATCTGAGTCTTCCCTTTGCCGACGTAAGAAAGAAGCGAGAACTTCTCCGCCATGGACTCGATCACGAAATACATGAGTCCGGTTTCGTAGATCTTCGATGTCAAAAATACTCATGGCAGTTTTGTCTACGGTTTGTGATTCGGATTTACGCTTTTTCGAATAACAGGCGGAGCTCTTTTTGTCTTTTCGAGAGCAACAAGAAACAAAGAACGAGAACGGTTTTCTTCAATCATCCTCGCCGGAAATAGGGTCTTGGATCGAATGCAGGATCTGCTTCAAAAGCTTTACTGAATGCTTCAAGCGCGTCAGCTTTATGTTTCATTACGTAATGCGCATAACCCATCATGTACCAGGCTGCGGCATTCTTGGGATCGGCAGCAACCACGTTTTGGAATTCTGAAATTGCCTGCGTGTAATTTCTTTGTCGGTAAAGCTTCATCCCCGTTTCAAAATCACCTGATTGTGCAGCGGGCGTAGCCGGAACGGCAGGAACCGCCTGTTCCTTTTCTTCTGTTGTGGATTCCTGCGCAAAGCAGGGCAAAGCCAACGCGATCAGGATTCCCGCAAACAATAGTATTTTCATCACAGCACCTCCACTGTTCTCAATATATATTCAAATGGATACAATGGTTCCAGTCAAATGGTTCTGGAGGGGTCATGCGTCTAGTGAACAGAGTTGCAATTGTAACAGGCGGGAGCTCCGGTATTGGCCGCGAAACGACATTATTGTTTGCCAGAGAAGGGGCAAACGTCCTTGTTGCCGATGTAAATGAACAGGGTGGCAGGGGAGTGGTTCAAGAAGTGGAAAATGCCGGAGGCAAGGCATCGTTTATTAGAGTGGATGTTTCGAATGAGGCCGATGTCCGGAACATGGTTCATGCAGCAGAGGCCACTTTTGGAAAACTGGATGTGATCATGAACAATGCTGGGATCTTTCCTGACGCAGATGGTTCCGTGACAGATACGAGTGAGGAGACATGGGACCTGGTGATGAATATCAATTTGAAAGGAGTATTTTTTGGGTGCAAGCACGCGATTCCTGCGATGCTCCGTTCCGGAGGCGGGTCGGTCATAAATATTGCTTCTTTCGTGGCGTTGATGGGCGCCGCCGTTCCGCAGATTGCGTATACAGCCAGCAAGGGAGCGGTGCTTTCTATGACCCGCGAGATTGCTGTCGAGTTTGCGCGTAAGAACATTCGTGCAAATGCTCTTTGTCCTGGTCCGGTAGAGACTCCTTTGTTAAACGCAATCCTGTCTGATCCGGTGAAACGTCAAAGACGTCTTGTTCATATTCCCCCCGGACGCTTCGCGCGCGCGCAGGAAATCGCTCAAGCGGCCCTTTTTTTGGCTTCGCAGGAATCTTCTTTTGTGAATGGAACGGCTTTCGTTGTGGATGGCGGAATTACAGCGGCATATATCACGCCGGAGTGATTTTTTTCACCGCAAAAGAACGCAGAGAGAGCGCGGAGACGAAAATGATTTCTGTTTTTTCTCTGAGTTCTCGAAGTTCTCTGCGGTGGAATTACTGGTTTTGAAGTAACCGGCGGGCTTGCGCAGTTGCGGCGGAATCCGGATAGGTTCTGCTCAATTCCTCAAAAGCTTTTTCCGCTTCTTTTCGCTTTTTCTGGCCCAGCGAGGAAACAACCATTCCAAAAAGGGCCACATCGCGTGAAACCAGATCTCTCTGTTCCAAACAGTCCGCAAAGACGTCCTGAGCGCTTTTGAAATCTTTCAGCTTCAAATAATTCCAGCCCATGGAAACCATGATTTCGTTTTTCTCCGCCGATGAAGTCGTGTGTCCAGCAGCTTTGTCATAATACATGTTGCTGAATTCATAGGCCCCTGCTTCATAATAAAAACGCCCAATACCGCGAAGAGCCTCAACATTCTTTGCGTTTTGCGACAGTGCTTCATTCCACGAATCCAGAGGTTTGTAGTCGGCAGGCACCAGTTTCATTGCGTGAAGATACGGCGCGGGACCATCAAAGCCGGCAACTCTTGTTAAGTAATTTCCCCAGGAATCAGTGAATACAACGGTAGGCACCGAAAACACATGGTATTTCCGGATGGCAGCGGTTGCGTTGTCAAAGTTGAGCCGCACAAGGATGAATTTTGAAGCGAGAGCTTTTCCCTCCGGAATGTTCCAGAGTTGCGTTTCCATTGCTTTGCAAGGTTGACACCAGCTCGCCCAGAAATCGATCAGAACCGGGCGCCCACTTTCCTTTCCTGCTAGCAATCCTTGATCGAGATCTTTTCGCCATTCGCTGTCTTGGGCAAACGCGGTTGGAACAAACAGAAAGATCCACAAAATAAGAATTCTTCTGATCACTGACCGCAATGGTAGCATAAACTCATCCTACGATTTTCGTCGAAATGCTCGTGGTCCTCTTTCGAAACTCACAGGAAAGCCATTGCGATCGAGGACGAGTTTCGCAGTCCCTTTTTGATATTGCCACTGCATTTGAATTGCAAAATTCATGTTTCCGTTTGTGTCCTCATCTCTACGGACAAGCCAGGCGTTATCCATGAGATCAAATCCACTGTTCACGAAAATCCCAAAATCGAACTCCTTTACAACCAGGTTTTTTGTTTCCCCGACCGCTAATTGCTTCAGCCTTGCGCCAATCAATGCTTTCATAGCGATAAAACCTCCGTCCAGAAGATTGTCCGGGGGCATGTGAATATCGGCGCGCTGCAAGCCTTCTTGATAGGGAAGGGAAGCTTGCAAGTTCGCGATTTGACCGGACACGCTGATCTTTAAGCGTGAATCACCTTCAGGTCGTGAACCAGCTACTTCCACTACGAGTCCCTTTTCGGAGCGGCGGATTTTCGTTTGATAAATCGCATCCATGGGCGCATCGGAAACTTGCTGGGAGAAAATTTCCTGGGCGCCGGAGTCGTTCTTTATTGTGAGCCGTTCCTCACCCAGCACCGTGTTGTTGAAAATGATTTCATAGCGCGCAGAAAACTCCGAGTGAGCCGGAAGTTCCGGCAAGTTTTCAAATCGATTTTGTGGAATCTTATAGGATTCAACCACATCTTTTAACATCACTTGAATTTTGTCTTCTGGAATCCAGCTTCCTTGCAGCATCACACCCGCTATCTGTTTTGTGCAGCCAATATTCCTAAGGGGATTGCACTTAATCAGAACGAGATCTGCGCGTTTTCCGGTTTCCACTGTGCCGAATGTGCTGAGCCCTTTCAAGAATTCCGCTGGATTCCTTGTTCCTGTCTGAAGAGCTTGATATGGGGAGAGGCCTGCATTCACAAGATTTTGTAACTCTTTATGAGCTGAAAATCCAGGGACAACGAAGTAACTGGGAGCATCAGTGCCGAGCAACAAGCGGGCCCCATTTTTTTGCAAAGCATGTGTCAACTCTTTTAGAACATGAATGCCTCTACGCGCGCCTTCAAAATCCTCCCGATTCATCGCTTGAAAACGAGCATTGCGGGATGGATTCCACATTAGCAGGCGAGAGGGAGCTACGTATTGTATTTCCGGTTGTTTAACCAGCTTCTCGAAATTCTCGCCCGCATCAGTCAAGCTTTGCTGAACCACAAGCGTCGGACAATTCCAGACTCCCGCCTTTTGCGTTTTCTTTGCCAGCTCTGGAATCTTTTCCTGATCGATGATTCCCGAAGTTCCTGGAGTTACACGCAAGGCCGTCATGTATCCGGTAAGATGTTCAATGCTGTCCTGTCTCATCGTGAGGGCGCCGGACAAACCCACCGAAAAAGGAACATGACCCGCCACGGTTAGATTCTGTCGATGCGCTGCAGAAACAATCTGTTCGTATACCGGTGGCGACAGGCGGTTATAAACTTTTACACAGTCGAAACCAAGCCGTTTTTGATGTGCAATATTCGCTTCTATTTCTTCGGCGGTTTGAAGAATGGTTACATTCTCTCCCGTTGGCGGATTTCCATCCAGAATCGATCCGCAAGAATAAATGGATGGGGCAAGGATTTTTCCTTTATCAATTTGAGGCCGCCAGGATAAATGCAGGGAGGTGCCTCGCATGTTTCTCACGGTGGTGATTCCGTTTGCGACCAGAAGAAGCGTGTCCGCTTTGCTGTGCAAATGAACATGCATATCCACCAATCCAGGCATCAGGAATAGATTTTTTCCTTTTATTGTTTGTGCGTTTTCCGGCACCGAAATTTTTCTCCAATCGCCGATTTGTGCGATACGACCGTTTTTTACAAGGACTGTTTGTCCGGGGACCGTTCGATCACGATCCATGGGGATGACGGTAACGTCCACAAACGCAGAAATCGATGGTGAAGACGGCTCCATCCAGCGATCCAGAATGCCGGAAAGAAGCAAAAGGAAAAAACAACCGGCCTTTGCGTTGAGAATCATAATTATTTATCTTGCGTAAGGCTTTGATTTTTTGCGAATCCACTCCGCCATCTGATCCTCTGTTATTTTCTTATTGGCAACCTTCAGCACAAAGTCGTATTTCGTTTTCCATCCAGCATGGAGGTCGTAATGATTCAGTCTTAGCATCAATCGCATCGATTCAAAGCCGGTTCGCTTGTTGCCGTCAACAAAAGGATGATTCATGATCAAGGAATGGCCCAATACTGCGATCTTGATAAATAGATCTGCATACAGATCTTGACCTCCAAATGTACTTTGTGGACGATAGACCGCCGATTCGAGTAGGTTTTGATCTCGCAATCCACCCAATCCACCACTCAAACGAATGATCCGATCGTGCAGAAATAGAATCTGCTTTGGGAAAAGGTATTTCAAGATTTTGCCAATCGCCGCAACAATTGACTATCTTCACGAAGCAATGCGTCAATCTCCTGTCTCAATTCGGCCGTTATCAGATCCTCCCGAACCTGCATCAAGATAAGATCAATTCCCTTCCGTACTAGCGCAGATTTTGGAATCCGCGTCATGCGGGAAACTTCGTCTAAAAGTTCGAGTTGTTTATCGGCCAATTTCAGGCTAATTGCTTTCATGGTTCCTCTTTTTATATGAATATAACAGAATAGTTAAGTATATTAAAGTATTACAATAGGCAGGTTCGCTCCAGTTAAGCAGGGTTTGATAGGGGATTTGCCGAATAAAAAAGCGGAAAAAGCAAACATCTGGCCTTTGCGATGAGAGTCATGTGATCTTAAATTATACTTTTGAATAGATGAATTCCAAGATCCTTCTCATTTTTATCTTTCTTCTTCCGATGGCAGGCACTTCTGCCGCCGTTACAGCTTCGAATGCTCATCAATTGCACACAGCAATTCTGAAGGAATTTGACGCGCGAAAGTATTCTGAAGCGGCGCGCCTGCTGAGCAGAATGAAGACAGAGGAACCGGAACGGTATGCGGCGCTTCCCTATGCTTTGTTGCATGCAAGAACTCTCCTGCAGTCAAATAACCCGCGGGAAGCCTTTATGATTTATCAGCAACTCGCCTCCGACCGGCGAGTTGCTCCTTTCGTTCTTCTCCCGCTGGCGCGCATGGCTGCCAATCAAGGAGTGGTCAATACCGCCGCGAGCTATTATCAGCAGTATCTGGGGCACGCTTATCCGGAATATGTCTCGGTCGCCAGAGAAGCGCTTGAATATTGCTGGCAATTGAAGAAAGCTGATTTATTGCATTCTACGGCTTTGGTTGTGCAGAACAGTTCTACATTGGATCGACTCGCGCAACTCTATCTGGGGAGAGCGTACGTGCTTCGCGGAGATAAAGCTCTGGCCAAAAATCTCTTCCAGAATCTGATTGCTTACAAAAAGAAAGATGATGTCACGAATCTGGCGTTGAGCGAACTCGATTTACTGGAGGGCACGCAGCTCAGTGCGCTGGAAAAACAGCGCAGGGGGCGCATGGCGTACGATGTTTGGAATTTTGATCTCGCGCGTAAATATCTTGCGCCGGTCTCAAACCAGAATATGCAGTCGGGATTCTATTATGCGCGGACGTTGTTTCTTATGGGGGATTTCGAAAATGCAAAGAAGGCTTTTCAGTCCGCCCTCAGTTTGTGGCCTCAGGATCCGATGTATACACAATGCCTTTACCAGTACGCAAACGTCTACTTGCGCGAAGGAAATTATCAGAAAGCAGCCGAGCTGTACAAACAATTGAAGGGAGTGGCGAGAGGAGAATTGCAGGATACAGCAACCTTCAAGTTGATCTACGCGCTTAGAGCGCAGAACCGTCTTCCGGATGCTTTGCGAGCCGTGGATACTTACACCAGATCCCGCAGCTTGAACCTTCGTGGAAAAGCTCTTCTGTTAAGAGGAAGAATCTATTTTCAGATGGGACGTTATCAGGATGCTGTTGCGGACTTCCAGCAGGCTTTGACTCTGAAACCTTACCGAAATCATAAAGAACTGCTTCTGTGGAAAGGAATCACTCTGGAGAAGATCCGGCGCGCCCCGGAAGCGCGGACTCTATTTGTTTCACTCGCAAACGGAAGCGATTTTTTTTCGCACAAGGCGCGGGAGCGGCTCTCCGCAAAAATAAGTATCCCGGAACAGAAAAAGTTAGTCACACGATTGCCGCAGCTGCCGGATGCTACTCACGAAGAGACGATCCTTTCGGAATATGCAAAAGGGAATATCACTCCCGCTTTTCTTTATTTACGGCTCTATGATGACGCGGCACAACTCCTTCCGGATGTTGACCGGCAAACATGGAGAATCCTGGCAGTAGATGAAACGAATCGTATGCAAAAGTTTCTTGCAATCACATACCTGGCGGGACTCGGTGGAAACTATTCCATAGCCACGTATTATTCCGAACTATTTTTGAAAAACCTTCCCCGCGATCTAACTCTATTTTCGCTTCCGCCGGAAATCCTTAAGGCCTTGTTTCCTATTCCCTACAAAGAGGAGGTTGAGCATTTCTCTCGGGAACGAAAGCTGGATCCTTTTCTTGTCCTTTCGATTATGAAACAGGAGAGCAAGTTTAAACGTTTTGCCCGCTCGCAGGCTTTTGCTCGCGGCCTGATGCAGATCATTCCTTCCACGGCATCACGCCTGGCCGCTATGTTAGGATTGCAGAATTTTGAAGTCGAGCAG
This sequence comes from bacterium, assembly GCA_022616075.1. Lineage (NCBI taxonomy): Bacteria > bacterium. The sequence continues at coordinate 15,580 of JAKEFK010000264.1, read as the reverse complement.
TTGTACGTGCCGGAAATAAACATCAATTTAGGCACTCGCTACGTTCAGGAGATCATGAAAGAGTTCGGAAATAGCGTGGAATTTATCGCGGCAGGTTACAACGGTGGAGAACCGAACGTTCGAAGGTGGCGAGATGCCTCGATAGCGAATGAGACGTTGGACTTTGTTTCGAGCATCGATTTTAAAGAAACGAAGAATTACGTAATGATCGTAAAGACCAACTACGAGCTTTACAAGGGCATTTACGGAGAGAATTCTAGCGGCCAGACTGGAAGCTCATCGCAACCGTGATCCACACTTTTACCGGAACATTCTGTTTTGTGGCCGGAGCGAATTGCCATTCCCGGTACGCCTTTACCACGGCTTCATCAAGCATCGTATGTCCGGACGATTTTCCTACTTTGATGTCCAACACTCGTCCGGTTTCATCTATCAGCACGTTTAAACGGACTGTTCCTTCGAGCTTCCTTGCTTTGGCAGCGTCCGGATACTTTGCGTAAACTTTCTTGGTTGGTTTAGGAGGAACCACGTCAGGTCCCAGAGTTACCAGTTGTCCCCTTGTTACTTCGGGTGGTTTCGGTTTCGGTACCTCTACGACTGGAACCGGCTTAGGAATCTCTGCGAGAGTTCCTTTGAAGGTCACTTTTTTGTCCTGCGCCACCGTAATCGATCCCGTGTAGTCCTGATATCCATCCTTTTTTAGCGTGATGCTATAGTTTCCCGGTTTTCTTGTGAATGATTTCGGAGTGACACCGAGAACTCGATTCGCCAGTACGATGAACGCTCCTGCCGGTTCTGATTCAACGATAAGCGTTCCGCTTGCTGCTGCAGTTTTCTGCAACGTCATCGGCAGCGAGGCATTCGGACTTTGTTCTGAAAGCTCGACTTCCTGTTCCAGGTCCTGATAACCTTTCAGCTGCAACTTAACAAGATGCTTACCCAATGCGAGCTGCGGTATTTCGACCGGAGTAACGCCTTTTTCCTCACCGGCCAGGAATACGGTCGCTCCCGCTGGGTCTGATGTAACCATAATGCTACCTTCAACTTCCATGGGCTGCGGCTCGCGTTCGACCGGCTTCGGTACATCTTTTTTTGTCTGTGCGGTCTGTTCTGGCGTCTCAGGCGTTGGTCCCGGTACATCGGGTTTTCTAAAGAAAAGTATAGCGCCACCGATCAGCGCAATAAAAATCACGACAGCGATTGCACCATAGAAGTAACGCTGCATGCTCGGCGGTTTTGCTGCGGCAGCAGGCCGCGACTCGATTGGTTTTGTAAGCGGATGTACCGGCTCAGCGGGAGCAGAGGGTGGAACAACAGGCGCGGGCCTTGGTGGCTCCGGAGCCGGCCTCGGAACTTCCGGCGCGGCGGCAATGGGAGGAATATCTCTCATCATTTTTGTCGGAACGCTTAAAATTTCTTGAGGCGGTTCTATTGGTACTGGTTCCTGGACCGGTGCAGGCCGAGGTACTAATACTGTAGCAGGCGCGGGAGCTTCTTTTTCAGGTTCAGGTTCAGGTGGCTTAAAATTGCCAATCATTGTTGCCGGAACTTCATCAAACGGTTCTTGAGCGCGACCATTGCCTTTGGATTGTTCCGGCTCAAATTCTTCTACCAATTGAGTGGGGATGCTTACTGGTTTCTGTTCGGGAGGGCCACCAATGGGTGAAGTATCTGAAGCTGGAACTGCGATCTCTGCCCTTGGTGAAGGTGGAATCGTCGCCATCTCTTCGGAATCCAGCCCTTCCATTTCCATGAGATTTCCTGAAGCCGGCACGAAGTCAGATGGCATCGAAGCCGGATCACCAGCTGCAATCGTTTCAGAAACCCGGGGCTCCTCAACCGACAAGTCCACTGCAGCGCCAAATGGCATCTCAATGAGTTCGGTTTTTTGTTCTACAGGTATCTCAATTGCCTTTTCTTCAACTGCCCCCGGTTTCTGCGTGGTCTCAAGTTTAATCTCTTCCTTGAATTCACTCTCCCGGAGCGTCACCAGTTCCATCACAGGTGCAGCTTCCGCCATGGCAAGAGATTGCTCAACAGATGGAGCCGTTTCTACCGGTTCGGTGATGGGTTGTTGTTCTTCTTTTCCTATTTCTGCCGTATTTGCATCGAGAAAAAGATGAGCTTCCTGTTCCAATTTCACGAGCTCGGGATTTATTTCCGGCCCACTCTCTTCCATGATTTGCGAAGCGTCAATCATCAACGTAGGAGAAGCGGATTCCGCTTCCTCTTCCGCTATATAGGTTTTTTCAAATTTGCCTGTGGATTCGTTCAGTGAGCCTTCAAACCCGAAAGGATAGTAGGTCTGATCGGAGGAAGGGAGAATTGAATTGAGTGCTTCCAGCATTTCACGGGCGCTGCGAAACCGTTGATTCGGCGATTTTGCAAGCGCAATGCTGAAAAATGAATTCCAATCTTCGCGGGTAATCGAAAAACGATCCAGATTGGCGGGAGTCGCAGGAACATCGCGCGCAATCATCATGATGGTGTTCGCAGCTGTCGTACCCGGAAAAGGAAGCTCTCCGGACAGCATGTGATAGACCACGACTCCCAATGAAAACAGGTCGCTCGCGGGTGAGACTCTTTCACCCAGCGCCTGTTCCGGTGAAATGTAGTGCGGAATACTCAATAGCTTTTTCGTTTGAGCCGCTGCAATTTCATCCAGACCGGCAATGCCGAAATCCGTAATCTTTACGTGAAGATCAGATGTGATCAAAATGTTTGTCGATTTGAAGTCCTGATGAATGACGTTCTTTTTGTGAGCAAAATCAAGGGCGTCGCACGTTTGCTGAAGGACATTCAAAAACTCTGATCGCTTAAACTGATGCTTCTGCCTCAAAAGCGATTCAAGATCATGTCCTTCTACATATTCCATAGTAATGTAGGGAATCTTCTTCTCTTCACTTAAGTCATAGATAATGCAGATGTTAGGATGGTTAAGCGATGTAGACGTACGCACAACACGGTAAATTTTTTCGAAGACTTCCGCAAATGTTGTGGTTTCCTCCAGCGCGTAAAGTTTGATAACTTTGATGGCAACAGTGCGGCGTATGACCGGATCTAGCGCTTTATAAACGGCTCCAATCGGGCCTTCTCCTATCTTTTCAATAATTTCAAAACGGCCAATGGTGTTTTTCTTTTCAGGCATGTACCTCCGCCTCGACGTAAGAAAATTGTAACTTACTGAGCCAAATTGGTCAACGAAACTCTTGAAGCTGCACGATTTATCCGCTCTATCCTTCAATCCGGTTTATCCCCTTCTCAATTGCGAACGCACGTTTATTCGATTATATTGAGTCCGATGGGTGGAGCATCGCGGGAAGGGACTGAGCGTTACAGGAGCCGGTGGCAAGGACCGGCAGATCATTTTCAAGACATTCAGGATTTGTGGATATCGAGTATCGGTCTGGGAACTTACCTTGGGGAAATGGATGAAAAGACCGATCAGGGCTACGAAGCTTCGGTCTCTCGCGCTTTAGAACTTGGCTGCAATCTGATCGATACTGCCATCAACTACCGCTTTCAAAGAAGTGAGCGAAATGTCGGAAACGCCTTGAGAAGATCCCTTGAAAAGGGAATCGTAAAGCGCGATGAGGTGGTGGTCTCCAGCAAAGGCGGTTTTTTGAGTTTTGATACTACCTATCCTCCGAACCCGGGGCACTACATTCAGGAGGAATACATTGCGAGTGGTATTTGCAAACCGGAAGAAATTGTGGCGGGCTGCCATTGCATGACTCCCTCATATCTTGAGAATCAACTCGAAAGAAGCTTGAAGAATCTCGAAGTTGATTTCATCGATATTTACTTTATTCATAATCCTGAGACCCAACTGAGCGAAGTATCCAGACAGGAATTTCTCCGAAGAATGCTGGCGGCCTTTAAGCTTTTGGAAAAGAAAGTTGAAGAGGGAAAAATCAAGGTTTATGGAACCGCCACATGGAATGGTTACCGTGAGATTCCCGGTGGACAGGGCTTTCTTTCCCTGGAAGAGCTGGTTGGTCTTGCTCGTAATGCAGGCGGCGAAGATCATCATTTTCGGGCCATTCAGCTTCCGTTGAATCTTGCAATGCCTGAAGCCTTATTGAGCAAGAACCAGAAATACGGTTCTCAATCGGTTTCTTTGCTGGAAGCGGCGCATCTTCAAAAAATAATTGTTCTTTGTAGCGCATCGATTCTTCAAGGACAACTTGCGAGAAATTTACCTGGTTTTGTTGGCCGATTCTTTCATGATCTGTCAACAGATGCACAGCGGTCGATACAATTTGTTCGATCCACACTGGGAGTAACTTCAGCGCTTGTGGGTATGAGTAATCCCAAACACGTGGAAGAAAACTTACAGGTTGCACAGACACCCCGAGTGCCCTGGGAAAAGATGCGACAGCTTTTTTCAGATAGGTGACCTGTTTTGAGGACAGTCCATGGCATGATTCTTCGTCGGGTACAGAACGGCATGGAACTTGTATAGGCAAAGGGTGAGTCTAATTATATGGAGTTTAAAAGTCGGAGGGAAGGAATGAAACGGGGAATACTGTCGGGTCTGATCCTGACTCTCATTTTAGTTTTTGCGGTGGGATCTACCCAGGCTGGAGATGTGGTTTATACGCTCTGGGAAGATGATCAACAACAGTTCTGGGTGCGCATTCAAAACGATACGGATCGTACTATACGTGTAGAGAACATTTTGATCATTTTCTACAACGAGAAAGGGAAACAAATCGAACAGCGAAATGCTCCTTGCAAAGGAAATTGTACTTTGGCTTCACATGACACAAGAGATTTTGGTCCACACCAATCGCCTGCCAACACGGAGAGTGCACGCGTCCGCAACGTGAAATACTCGGTGGAATAGCTCTTTAACGCAGAGACGCAGAGACGCAGAGAAAAAATTTGATTTATTTAAAACTCTGCGTCTCTGCGCCTCTGCGTTAATATTTTTTCTTAATGGTTTTCCGCACGAGCCAGTCGGTCCAGGAGGGGGAAATTGCGTTGAGGACCATCAAGCTTCGTCCCAGTTTTTGTGTGATCACGCGGGAGGCAGGATGCTCGATCGCGCGCACGATTGCTTCCGCGACAGAAGCAGGATCCTGCACAGATCCGGAATGCTGAATCTTTTCGTCGCCTGGATTCTCCGTTGCTTCGATGAATTCTGTTCGAGTCGCTCCCGGAAGAATCAGGGTACTTGCAATCTCGGGTATTTCTCTCCGAAGCGAGTCCATCAATCCGACCTGGGCGAACTTACTTGCGCAATAGGCCGCCATCATCGGCGTGCCTCGCACTCCGGCCATAGAAGAGACCGTGAGGATATGCCCCTCTCCCTGTTTTTTCATGATCGGAATCGCATGACGAATACAGTAGAACGTGCCCATAAAGTTCGTGCGCCAGATCCTTTCCATTTGTTCCGGAGTCGTTTCTTCAATTGGAACGTAAAGTCCGGAGCCGGCATTGTTGATCAACCAGTCGAGCCGTTTGTATTGCTGAAGGACGGATTCGAAAAGCCGTTCCACATCTTCCCGGCGGCTGACATCCGTTTCTATCGCAAGTGCGCTTCCACCTGTTTCACGGATCTGTGCGGCCAAAGCATCGAGCCGCGCTTTACGGCGTGCAGCGAGCACAACGGTCGCTCCGCGCCGTGACAGAGCGAGAGCCGACTCTCGCCCGATGCCGGAAGAGGCCCCGGTGATCAGCGCTACTCTTTCTTTCCACTTCATGTGCTCCGATTATAAAACAGTTCCGGATGGTACAATGCTTTTCATGGATGCGATCGTTATTATCCTGTTTGGATTGCTGGTTGCCTTCGCTTCATTCCTCGTCCTCTATTTGTTCCGGCAGGTGCAAGGTGCGCGCCAGGACCTTCAAAATCAGATCGGCCAGCTGCAGCAGGCTGTTTCACAGCGTTTCGATGCAAATGTTCAGACGGTCACGTCACACCTGGGCATCATCACAGGCCAAATTACAAATACTACAAATGTAGTAGCTCAAGTGGAGGGGAAACTGGGGCAAATGCAAGAAGCATCCCGGCAGATCTTTGATCTGGCCAGACAGATGTCCTCGCTGCAGGAGATTTTGCAGTCCCCTAAAATGCGCGGAGGCCTCGGAGAATTTTTCCTGAATGATTTACTCGCCCAAACTTTGCGACCGGAAAATTACAAGATCCAGTGCTCATTCAAAAACGGAACGATTGTGGACGCGGCGTTGTTTGTGGGCAAGAACATTTTGTGCATCGATTCAAAATTTCCACTCGAAAATTTCCGGCGCATGTATCAGATCGATTCGGAAGCGGAACGAAAGAATCTGCGCAAACAGTTTCTTACCGATGTAAAAAAGCATGTCAACGATATCGCGGCCAAATACATTCTTCCCGATGAAAATACATTTGATTTCGCGCTCATGTTTATTCCCGCCGAGAATGTTTACTATGAGCTGATCGTGCGTGATCAATCGGATCTTTATGAACACTGTTTATCCAAAAGAGTGATTCCCGTTTCCCCGAATACTTTTTACGCATATCTGCAGGTCATCCTACAGGGACTTCGCGGGTTTCAAATTTCCGAACAGGCAAAACAAATCCTTTCGCAACTGCAACAGGTCGGGAACGATTTGAGCAGGCTGGAAAATGATTTCACAAAAATTGGAAGCCATCTCCGGGATGCTCAAAGTAGCTTCGAAAAATCGGATTTACGGCTGCAGCGTTTGAAAAAGAAGGTGGCAACTATGGGAACTACGGAGTTAGAGGAACCAGAAGAAATGCTGGCGAGCAGCGAAGCCCGCAAGCCGTTTGAATAGCTGGGACACTAGATCAATACAAAATTGCAAACCTGCCACTTACCAGATTCGAAAATCATTTGAAAATCGTGCGTGGCGAAACCCGTATAGGAGTTGCCGTCGATTTCTGTCCAGGCAAAATCGGCAGGAGCAATAGCATGCGCTTTTGCTGTTGTAGTAAATGAAACCTCAATGAAGCCCGGGGTGGCCTGCGTTTTAACAATAACCTGCTGTTGTCCTTCGATGATGTTAATCTCGTGAGCTTTTCCATTGCAACCCGGGGAATCACTCCAATTAATCACAATTTGTTCTGCTGTTAGCTTGTCCAATTGCGAATAGCGCCGAAAGAATTCTCTGACCACTGCGCGAATCTCTTCTGTAGCTTTGGCCTGGTCAAATGCTCCGACGATTACATCCTTCCGCTCGGAGCTTTGTAATCCATCATTGTCGGTTACGACAAGTGTGACACCAAAAATCCCAGCCTTTCCAAAATGCACGGTTGTTGTTTCCCCTGTTGCCGTATCTCCATTGCCAAAATCCCAGGAGTATCGAACGATCGAACCGTCAGAATCCGAACTGTTGGCGGCACTGAAAGTGTAAGTTGTGTTGACATCACCTGTCTTTGGCTGAATGACAAACTTGGCTGTGGGTCCGGTTCCGCCAAATACCGTCAGAGGTTGAGTCGCGGTGCCGGTTGCATCATCATTGTCGACGATCTTCATTGTAACTTCAAAAGTACCGGTGCTCTTGAATTTGTGGGTTGCAACGGCTCCGATCCCCGTCTTTCCATCTCCAAAATCCCATTGATAACTGACAATCTGACCATCCGGATCGGTTGAAATCGTGCCATCGAACGTGTAAATCGTATTCGTCGCTCCCTGATCCGGAAAGACTGTGAATCGAGTAATCGGAGATCTGTTATTGATCACTTGCAAAAGATTCCCAGCGGTTCCAGTTCCAACAGATGTAGTAACTTGAACCGGCCGGCTTCCGGAACTTGCATTTGTATTCACCGTGAATCGTACTTCTATAGTTGTTGGATTGAGGACTGCGAAACCTTCAACAGTGACTTCGTTTCCTAAAAAGACCTGACTCGCTCCGTTGAAATTTGTGCCTACAATCGTCCCAACCACTCGCTCCCCCCGACTTACGCGGTTGGGTGTGATGGAAGCTATCGTGGGTGGTAATAGAGTCGGACCGGTTACGGAATCGTTGTTGCATGCCACGTGTAGAATGAGCAAGAAGAGGCCAAGCGCAAAAATCACGCCGCGTTTCATATTGATTGATTCCTCCCAAACGAGTGGAAATTTGAAAAGCGGCATTATAACATATTCAATATTTTTCACACAAATTCCTTTTTTCTCCTCCTTTCTCCGTCGAAACTAGACCTAAATCAAGACCACCATATATAGTGGTGTCACTCGAGAACGATAGAAATAGTTGTATATTCCCTTGATTTTATGTATACTATCCTCCGCTCAAAAATAACCGTCCGGAAACAATGAGCAACACACCAAGGAGCCATGAACTAAGCGAGATTTTTGAACAGGTCTCATCGCTTCATTGCTCATTACTCGGAACTAAAAGAATAAAAGGAGAGACAACCCCCCATGGTTACGGTATTTAGACGACCAAACATAATTGGCAATTGGCCGGAGAATGCGCTGGAAGTGCTTCGGATGCGCTATCTCATGAAAGATGAGAATGGCAATGTCATCGAATCAGCGGATGACAGGTGCTGGAATGTAGCTGCAGAGATCGGAAAGGCAGAACTTTCCTGGAAGAGCAAGGAAGAAGCCGATGATATTACAGGCGAGTTTTACAAAATGATGGTGGAACGTAAGTTCATTCCCAATTCACCCACAATGATGAATGCGGGGAAGGGGAATCAGTTACAGTATTCTGCGTGTTACGTATTACCGGTGGAAGATAGCATTGCGGGCATTTTTGAATCAGTAAAAAATGCAGCAATCATTCACAAATCGGGTGGTGGAACAGGTTTTTCATTTTCGCGAATCCGGCCTCGCGATGATATGGTATCCACCACGAAAGGCGTTGCATCGGGTCCGGTTTCGTTCATGAAAGTTTTTGATGCTGCCACCGAATCGTTAAAGCAAGGGGGAACGAGACGGGGCGCGAACATGGGAATTCTCCGGGTGGATCACCCGGACGTATTGGAGTTCATTGACTGCAAACTTTCGGGGGAAGTCAGTAACTTCAATATTTCTGTTGCGATCACGGATGAATTCATGGGCGCTTACGAACGGAACGAAACGTATGCGTTGATTTCACCGAAGACCGGAAAAGAGACCGGAAGGTTGAACGCTCGTGATGTTTTCAAGAAAATCGTAGAGGCTGCCTGGCAAACAGGTGATCCCGGCCTGGTTTTTATCGACAGGATCAACAGCGGTGGCGCGAATCCAATTCCCGCCTGCGGTCCGGTTGAATCAACAAATCCATGCGGCGAACAACCTTTGTATCCGTATGAGTCCTGCAACCTGGGATCCATCAATCTGGGTTACATCATAAAGGATGGGGCTCTGGATTACGCCGAACTGGATCGCATCACGCGTTTGTCTGTGCGATTTCTGGATGATGTGATTGAATGCAATCCATTTCCTTTAAAGCAGATCGATGACATCGTAAAGAACAATCGCCGGATTGGCCTGGGTGTAATGGGTTGGGCGGACCTGTTATTTCAATTGCGGATTCCCTATCAATCTGAGGAAGCAATTGAGCTTGCGCAAAAGCTCATGCAGTTCATTGAAGAAGTTTCGCATGATGAATCGCGAGCGCTTGCCGAAGAAAGGGGAACCTTCCCGCGCTGGAAGGAGTCGATTTATAAAGACCGGTATCCTTTGCGCAACTCAACGGTCACAACGATCGCGCCCACTGGAACGATCAGCATCATAGCCGGATGTTCCAGCGGGATTGAGCCGATCTTTGGTTTGTATTTCAAACACCGTTTGGGTTTTGAGTTCTTCAATCCTTTCTTTGAAAAAGTGATGCGCGAAGAAGGATTCTGGTCCGAAACTTTGAAAGAGCATGTGCGGAAGCATGGAACCATTGCAGATACAAATCTTCCGGAAGAGTTAAAAAATCTCTTCAAAACAGCTCATGAAGTATCGCCGGAATGGCATGTAAAAATGCAGGCGGCATTTCAGAAATATACGGACAACGCGGTATCCAAAACGATCAATCTTCCGAATGGCGCAAGTGCGGAAGACGTTGGCGATGCGTATTTGCAGGCCTGGAAACTGGACTGTCTGGGGATCACTGTTTATCGCGACGGTTGCAAACCGATGCAGGTTTTGACGCACGGCACGAAAACGGCGGCTCTCGAAATTCTGCCTACTGACAGAGACACGATGAAGGGGCGTCCGGATGTGCTCACCGGCCGAACCATCAAGGTGGAATCTCCGCATGGCACGGTTTACACCACGATCAACGAAAACGGGAACAGCGACGCGTTTGAGATTTTCGTGAACGTAGGAAAAGCTGGGTCCGACGTTGCTGCTGATGCGGAAGCGCTGGGCCGCAGCTTGAGTTTGATGTTGCGAATGCCTTCCCCTTTAAACGCGGATCAACGTGTGGATTTGATCATTCGCCATCTTCAGGGTATTGGAGGTTCGCGAGATGTTGGTTATGGTCCAAAGCGGGTACGTTCCGTTCCCGATGCGATTGCACGCGCGCTTCACAAGTATCTGGATTCCAGAAAGGACATGCCGAAAGGCGCTGAAGTCCAGGATTCCGAGCTACCACGACCGGAAGGTCTGGCTACTGGGAATCTCTGTATTGAATGCGGCAGCCCCACTGTGAAACAGGAAGGCTGCGAAAAATGCCACTCCTGCGGCTGGTCCAACTGCTAATTTGAATTTCTCTACGGGGCGCGATTCGTCGCGCCCTTTGTTTGTCCGCCACTCTGCTAACATAAAGATATGGAAGTGACGTTTGAGCGCGGAGTGTTCACTCTGAGTCTCGATTTCGAATTGATCTGGGGGACTCTAGATAAACCCGGACTGAACGGTTTTCGCAAGGCCTGTGAGATCGAGCGGGAGCAAGTCATTGACCGCCTACTGTCGGTCTTCGTTGAGTTCGAGGTTCCAGCGACCTGGTGTGTTGTTGGCCACCTGATGCTGGATCATTGCAATTCAGAACAGGGCGTCAAGCATCCTTCTATTGTTCCTCCGCGTCACGCGTGGTGCCCGGATTGGTTTGCACAGGATCCCTGTGGAAATGAAGAAACTTTTCCGCTATTTTACGGGCGCAGTCTCATTGAAAAAATTAGAGATTGCCGGGTTCCGCAGGAAATTGGTTGTCATTCTTTTTCACACGTGATTTTCGGTGATTCGGGTTGCTCTGTAGAAACCGCAAAAACGGAACTGGCAGCATGCGTGGAGGCGGCTCGTGAATTGAAACTTGAGATGCAGTCTTTTGTATTTCCCAGAAATAGCGTTGGCCATTTACAGGAACTTGCCAATTTTGGATTTCGAGTTTACCGCGGGCCTGCTCCTTCCTGGGACAATCGGGTACCCATCGAAATCTTAAAACGTCTTGCTCGCTTGAGTGTTGCTTTCGCCGCTGTGCAGCCGCCGGTGGTGCTGCCTGAGAAGGCGGATCATGGAATCTGGAATGTACCGGCTTCCATGATGTATTTTCCGATGCACGGCATTCGGAGATTCGTCCCGTTGAGTTTACGAGTTCAACGCGCTCGCAAAGGTTTGAATGCCGCTGTCCACCACAAAAAAATCTTCCATCTCTGGTTTCATCCTACAAATCTCGCAGATCATATGGAGATTATGTTTCAAGGCCTTCGAATGATTTTGGAACATGCGAGAGCTTTAAGAGATCGTAACGAGTTGGATATCCTTCCGATGAATTCAGTTATACCGCAGGAATGAGCAGCCAGACGGAAAAATTTTGGACTGGCAAGAAGGTTCTGATCACCGGCGCTTCCTCAGGTCTCGGTGCGGCTTTGGTACAGGCTCTTGTTCCTTACAAAGTCCATTTTTGTTTGCTGAGTCGCAGGGCTGAGCGAATGGAGGAATTGATCCGTAATCACGCAAACGGTCCAAGTCAATTTTGGATCCGTTCGTGCGATGTGAGAATACGCGAGCAAGTCGAATCAGCGGTGGGAGATTTTGCGAGCGCTGTAGGTGTTCCAGACGTTGCGTGGGTCAATAGCGGGGTGGTAGGCGACACGTCCTTTGCTCATTGGGATTGGAATGTCGTGGAAAACATCTTGGATACGAATCTCAAAGGTGCGCTCTACACCGCTTATGCCTGTTTGAAATTTATGGTTCTTCAAAATCACGGGGCTATCGTTGCGATCAGCTCTGCCGCTGCGATGCGGGGACTCGGTGGAAGGTCGATTTACAGCCTGACAAAAATCGGACTGGCTTACTTCATGGAAAGCATGGCAGTGGAGCTTCCACAAATTCAGTTCACGACAATTTTTCCAGGTTTTGTGGACACCCCGGCAAATCGAAATAATCCGAACCGTTTCTGGCTTCTGACTCCTGAAAACGCGGCGCAGAAAATGATTCGAGCTGTGGCAAAGGGAAAACCTATCTATATATATCCGCTGCCAATGAAGCTTCTTTTCCACGCAATACGTGCGCTTCCCGCTCCGCTTTACCGCGCGCTTTCTCGGCGCACGATGCGGATTACGCGTCCAGGAAGATAAAGTTCTTTGGGATTTGCCGGTAATTATGGTGAAATAACTGCTTCAAATGATCGGTAGTAAGCTTGCGAACCGCTATGAACTTGTGCGCGAATTGGGTCGGGGGGGAATGGGCGTCGTCTATCTTGCCAACGATCCTGTTCTTGATCGCGAAATAGCAGTAAAGGTTGTTACACCGGACATGGTCAGTCCGGAAAGCACGGAACGATTCAAGCGGGAAGCCCGCGTTGTGGCCAAGATGGATCACCCATCTATCGTTTCTGTCTACGATAGCGGGGAGCAGGAAGGCGCTCTTTTCTTTGTGATGCCTTTTGTTGAAGGCATGAATCTACGTTCTGTCCTCCGGAGCCAGACACTTCAGCTTGGTGAGTTGATAGAAATCGCCATACAAATCGCGGATGCGCTAGATTACAGTCATTCGCGTGGCGTTGTGCATCGCGACATCAAACCGGAAAACATTATGGTCACTCGCAAAGAAGGAGAAGGGATTCGAGTTCGTGTCACGGATTTTGGTTTGGCGATGGCCCCTTCGCAGGAACGGATTACCAAAACAGCCACAGTGGTCGGCACGGTAACGTACATGAGTCCTGAACAAGTATCAGGAAGGGAAGTGACTTCGGCCTCCGACATTTATTCACTCGGAACGGTTCTTTACGAATCTCTTGTAGGTCAAACTCCATTTTCTGGTGAGGTGCAAGCGCTTCTTTACCGCATTTCCCATGAAATACCTGTACCGCCCAGAAATATGGCAACGGAGATCGATGAAGAGGTAGAAGACATTCTCTTGCGCTGTTTGGAAAAAGATCCTGTGAACAGACCGTCCGGTAAAGAGATTGTGGACTTTCTTTCGAATTACCGGAACAAGCTCCATAGTACCGGCAGGCACCGCACGGCCCTTCCCAGTTCCACGACCATGAGTTTTCAAATGGCTCGGCCGGCCATGAGGCCCTTTGCCGGAAGAGATAAAGAGCTCGCCGATTTACAAAGAAAGTTGAATATAGCGCTTACAGGAGAATGCCAGTTTGTTCTTGTCGGAGGGGAAGCAGGAATCGGAAAAAGCCGTTTGTTGGAAGAATTGGAAAACCTTGCAAAAGTTAGAAACATTGCAGTGCTTCACGGAAGATTTATGGAAGTCGACCATGCTCTTCCTTATCAAGGTTATTGCGAGGCGATTCAGGAATATTTTCGAACACGATCCTCTACGGGAACAACCGCTGATTTTTCCGATCTCGCCCCCGATTTGATTTCGCTCTTTCCTGTCCTTGCGGAAATTCGGGATCTAGCCCGATCTTCTGAAGAATCTGTCCGGTTGAATGCGGAAACAGGTTCAAAAAAATTTGAAGATCGCACTTATATATTTGAACTGCTTGCGCGAACTTTAATCAGAATGGCCGCAGGCAAACCTCTACTACTGATACTCGAAGATTTACATGCCGCCGATGTTTCGCTTGAGGCGCTGGAATATATCGTGCGCCGTCTTGCCCCGACGCCAACACTCATCGCCGGAACGTACAGAACAACAGAAGTGGATAAACGCCACCGCCTCTCCAAATTATTAAGCGGTTTCAAAGGAGATAAACGGTTCACGTCGATTCAACTGGGCCCGCTATCCGTATCCAACCACCGTTTGTTTTTACAGCAGCTCATGGGTGGCTCCGAAATGGACGACGATCTGGCAGCCCGCTTTTTTCAAGCAACAGAGGGGAACCCTTACTTTACTACTGAATTAGTACGTTCCCTTATGGATGCTGGAGCAATCGTCAGAGACGATACGGGAGTCATGCGATTATCCAGTGAGACCGCTCTTACGATGGAAGAATTACCGGTAACAATTCAGCAAGCTGTCGAAGAGAGGATCGAAAGGCTTCCTGAAAACCTGCGTGAAATCCTTGCGCTTGCTTCTGTTCTTGGCCGCAGTTTTGAATTTGCGGATTTGGAAAAGATGTCCGATCTGAAAGAGACGGAGGAAGCGGTGGAACAATTGATCCGCTCCGGTTTTATCGAAGAGGACCGTCAATCCAGATCAGACCGGCTCATCTTTTCCAGTGGCGTGGTCCGTGATGTTTTGTATGCTTCTCTGCCGTGAAGGAAACGGCGCGCGCTGCATCGAAAGCATGCGGAAGATTTGGAGAATCGGAATCGCGGACGGATTGAAAGGGTAAATGCGCAGTTATTCGAACATTATGTTCATGCCGATCTTCCTGAAAAGGTTATTGAATATGGATTCCTGCTTGCGCGGAAGTCACTGGATGCTTTTAGTCCCGAAGATTCGATTCGAGTTACACAAACGGTTCTCGACTTCCTGGAAGAAGACGGGGACACTCTGACACGCGCTGAGGCAAAAGCCCTGTCCGCTTCAGCCCAACGCATGATCGGGAACACCAGCGCCGCCATAAAAGAATTGGATGAGGCCATTTCAATGTTTGAGAAGGCAAACGAGAACTCTCGCGCATTGGACTCGATCGTTCAAGCTTCACAAATTGCCTGGCATGGCTTAAAGGTTGAAGAAACGCGCCGCTGGGTAGAACGCGGTCTTGAACTGGCGCGTCGCATGAACGACGCCCAAAATCTGGCAAAGTTGCTTTCACTTGCTGCGACTGTGGCCAACATGCGAGGAGAATACAGAAAAGGGCAGGAATATCTGGAAGAAGCTGAAAGAATCAAACCGGTGAGGCCCGAGACCGTGCAGGAAGTTGCTGCCGGCGGCGTGATTTCGATTGCTCTGTCTTCAAAATGCGACGCAGTCCTTCCGGCGAACACATTCAGCAATGAGGAGGCAGAAGTACTCGCGAATGTATTTGAAACTCTGGTCACGACCGATGAACAGGGGAACTGGCTTCCGAATCTTTGCGAACGATGGGAAACGCTCAATGAAGGGTCGTTGTTTTTGTTTGTTCTTCGAAAAGATATCCGGCTACACGATGGAAGACCCTTAACGGCGCAGGAAGTGAAGCGTTCGATGGAGACCGGTATCCGAAAACTGCGGAGGTCCATGCCGCCGGCCTTTGCGGCGATTACCGGTTTGGAACCATTCCAAAAGAATGCAAGTTCGGGCCTGTCCGGAGTCATAGTTCTTTCAGAAAACATTATTGAAATCCAGCTCAATGAAAAAATTCCGATCTATCCTGCGTTGTT
>JAKEFK010000263.1 GCA_022616075.1 bacterium | reverse complement strand
TACTCATCACTGAATTAAGGAGTGCTGTTATAATCCACTTTCATGGAAAAACTGGTTGGTTCAAGCATAGGACCGTACGAGATTCTGGGTCCGATTGGGGCGGGTGGAATGGGAGAAGTCTATCGGGCGCGTGATCCGCGTCTCGAACGAAACGTCGCGTTGAAAATCGTTTCCGCGGAAGCAATCGGCGATCCGGAACGCCAACGCAGATTTGTTCAGGAAGCGCGCTCCGCAAGCGCTCTCAATCATCCGAACATTCTTTCTGTATACGACATTGGAACGCAAAGTGGAATGCAGTACATCGTATCCGAGCTGATAGAAGGAGAATCACTTCGCAAAATTCTGGAGAATGGTCCCGTGCCTCTGCGAAAGTACCTTGATATTGCCACGCAGACAGCAGCGGGGCTTGCCGCTGCGCATGAAGCAGGAATTGTTCATCGCGATTTGAAACCTGAAAATATCATGATCACGCGGGACAACCGCGTAAAGATTCTCGATTTTGGACTTGCAAAAAACGTGATTCCGCAAACCGGCGGTGAGGAAGAGCACACAAAATCAGCACTCATTACGGGCGCGGGAATGGTTCTAGGCACTGCTGCCTACATGAGTCCGGAGCAGGCGCGCGGAGAAGAAGTGGATTTTCGGTCCGATCAATTTTCCTTCGGATCGATTCTCTACGAAATGGCCGGCGGCAAAAAAGCGTTCCAGCGCGAAAGCATGGTTCAAACCCTTTCTGCGATTATCACGGATGAACCGGAACCCTTGGCTCCGCTTAACGCAAAATTGCCGGCGGCCCTTCGCTGGCAAATTGAACGCTGTCTGACGAAAGACAGAAGGGAGCGGTATGGAGCAACAATCGATCTCTATCATGAGCTTCGGGATTTCCGCGACCATCTTTCGGAAGGCTCCGCTGAGACAGGAATTCAATCGGCGGTTCCGCTTCAGCGAAATTTGCGCAGGCGACCTCTTCAAATAGCAATCCTTGCTGCAATTTTTGTCGTAGGAGTGCTGGCATCCTCTTTCTTCGCTCCAAAAAGCGGACCTGATGCCGCTCTTTATCGTTTCACTCCTGTGCAATCCTCTGCCATTGCTGGTGCCTGGTCGCCTGATGGAAAGTCGATCGCGTACGCAGGAGAAGTGAACGGCGTTACGCAAATCTTTACGCGAAGTCTGGAAGCATACGTTCCTGTTCAGCTGACGCAGTCAAAAACAAATTGCGTTGCGCCCTTCTGGTCCCCCGATGGCACGCGCATCTATTACCTAAGCTGGGGAAAAACGCACGGGTCACCATCGGATCTTTGGAGCGTAGGTATCGCAGGAGGTTCCCCAACCCTTTTGCACAAAGGAGTTTCTTCAGCGACTATCTCCCCTGATGGAAAGATATTATTTTCTCTGGCGCATTCAGAAAAAGGTTTATATCTCGTTGTATCCGTATCTTCCCCTGTTGGCGCGAAACCGAAGCCACTCAATGATGCCTCGCTCAATAGCCGAAGGATAGATGAAGGGAGCCTGTACTTCTCTCCCGATGGCAAAAGGGTTGGCGCCATACTTGGTATTGAGGGTAGCGGATTACAATTCTGGCTCATAGACCATCCGTCAGGCAAAGCCAAACAAATTCTCAAATCGAACCCGGGGTATATCGTCTTCATGAGTTGGATGCCAGATAGCCGGCGCGTTGTAGCAAGCGGTTCAGGACTCCGCGGCGGAATCCCTTCCACACCAAATCTCTGGTTGCTGGACACAGAAACTGAAAAGGCAACGAATCTGACAGCCGGCATTATGCAAGAGGTTTGGCCTGCTGTAGATCCGCAGGGGAAACGGATACTGTTCAGTTCCGCAGAAGGACAGCATGACATCGTAGATATACCGCTGGATGGAAGTCCGGTCCGGAACCTCATCACCACAAAACAGTCCGAGATGGCTCCTTCCTGGTCTCCTTCCGGCAAACATCTTATTTATGAATCGCGCAAGACCGGACCATCATTGATCTGGCTCAAAAGCGTCGAAGAAGGTTGGGAAAGGCCGGCGGTGAAACCGGATGATTTTGCAGATAAGGCAACAACATTCTTTTCTCGTCCCTCGTTTTCACCGGACGGTAAACGCATCGCTTTTCACCGAAACAGCACGACCGGTCGCACTCAAGCTTGGATTTCAACAGTTGCCGGCGGAACGCCGATTCAGATTTACAAGGAGGACCGCCAGCAATTCTGCCCCAGCTGGTCTGCCGATGGAAATTGGATTTATTATTTGTCTCAAAAAGAACGCTATGGAATTTCAAAAGTCCGTGTGGATGGAAGCGCCCCTCCGGTTGATCTAATCAAAGTGGATATGTACCATCCCCCTTACCCCTCTCCTGACGGCTCACTTGTTTGTTATCAAACAAGCGAAGGTCTTCACACCATAACCTCAGATGGAAAAAACCCGCAACGGGTATCTTCCGGAATCTGGTATGCAAATGGTTGGTCGAAAGATGGAATGAAAATTCTAGGCGTAAAACAATCAGAGGACCGGCATTTGCTGGTTGTGGAAGTGACTCTTGCCGACAAGAAAGAACGGATCATTTCCGATCTTGGTCCGGCTCCTTTGATTGTAACGAATACTCCGATGGTCGGGTTCAGTCTGTCGCCTGATGGAAAAAGTTTTGTGACTTCCTTGTTTCGCGCAAGCTCGGAACTCTGGATGCTGGAAAACTTCACCCAACCTTCAGGATTCTTTAAACGGTAACGAAAGAAGCTTCGACAACATTTCAGTCGTATTGTTTCGAAAGCGGAGATTCAAATCCCACAATTGAACAGCCCGTGGGAACTGATTCTCGACATGGAATGGCACATCAATTGCTCCTGGGACAAATCGAAGGAGTTCTATCCATGGAATCACTCTGGCGAAATTTGAAGCACGGTCTACGGATCCTCAGGAAAAAGCGAGGCGCGACACTTGTCATGATACTTTCCCTTGCTTTCGGCATTGGAGCAGCCACGGCAATTTTCAGCATTGTTCAAGGAATTCTTTTAAACCCTTTGCCGTACCACAAACCAGCGGAGCTGATTAACGTATGGGAAAGCAATCCATCACAGGGGATGGATCAGTTCAGTGCTTCTCCGCTGAATTACCTGGACTGGAAGAAGCACAATCAGGTATTTGAAAACATGGCGGCTTATGAATCGAGCAGTTTGACGCTCACCGGGATCGGCGAACCGGAGCGTCTCTCAGGAGCGGAAATAAGATCCGAGTTGATTCCCCTGCTTGGAGTTCCGCTCGTTCTTGGAAGAAATTTCACCGAAGAAGAAATGGTCCCTGGAAAAAGCAATGTAGCAATTCTCAGTTTCGGTTTGTGGAAGCGCCGTTTTGGTGGCGATCCGGACATTTTGGGCAGATTGATCCGCATTGACGGCCAGGAACACAAAGTTGTCGGTGTGTTGCCCCAAACCTTTTCGTTTCCATCGGAACAAACCGAGATTCTGTTGCCATTTGCGTTTGATGAGAGGGCATTGTCCAATCGTGGCGCCAAATGGCTGGGTGTGATCGCGCGATTAAGACCTGGCGTGAATCTCGGTCAAGCGCAAGAAAACATGAATGTGGTGGCAAGGAATCTTGAAGTGGCTTATCCGGATAAGAACAAAGGATGGGGTGTGCTACTGGGAAAGTTGGAGGAATCGGTTGTCGAAGAAGTTCGAAAGCCTGTCCTGATCCTTTTTGCAGCGGTGTGCGTCGTGTTATTCATCGCTTGCGCCAATGTTGCGGGCCTTTTGCTCGCAGGAAACGCAACAAGGCGGCAGGAGATGGCGATCCGGGCAGCACTGGGAGCAAAACGAAGACATCTATTGTCGCAGTTACTTACGGAAAGCGTTCTGCTCGGTTTGATCGGAGGATTTTTAGGTCTGCTTCTGGCGGTTTGGACCAAAGACTCACTTCTGTATTGGGCGGAAAAATTTCTTCCAAGAGTCAGTGAAATTGCTATCAATACTCAGGTGCTCGGATTTGCATTCATTGTTTCGGTTGCATCGGGGATTTTTTTTGGATTGCTTCCGGCATTGTTAATAACACGTCCGGAGTCCGCAATCCGCTCTCAAAGTCGCGGTTTCACGCAGGGCGGAGCCCGCAACACATTTGTGATCGCCGAAGTTGCTCTCGCTATCGTACTTTTAAGTGGCGCTGGTTTGCTGATCCGTTCTCTGCACAGCCTGGTGGACGTTTCACCAGGCTTCAATCCACAGAATGTTCTGCGATTCACAATACAAAACCCGGAAAGTCGATATCCTGAAAGGGCTCAGGTTGGCGTTTTTCATTTAGCGCTGTTGGAGCGCTTGAAAAACGTGCCGGGCATCAAAGATGCCGCAGCCGCCAGTTTGCTGCCATTAACTGGAGAAGATTGGTCATTTTCCATCGATATTAAGGGGCGTGAACTTCCGGAAGGAGATCAACCTTCCGTGGAATACCGTGTTGTCAGCGCAGGATATTTCCGCACGATGAAGATTCCAATCCGCGAAGGACGTTCCTTTACGGAGCAGGACAGACCCAATACTCAACCAGTCAGTGTGGTCAATGAAGCTTTCGCGCGTCGCTTTTTCCCGGATCAGAATCCGATTGGCCAGGAAGTTCGAATTGGCGATACGGTAAGGGAATTCAGACAAATAGTGGGAGTTTCAGGCAATGTAAAAGATTTCGGGCTGGGCTCCGATAGCATACCTGTGATCTATGTTGCTCTCTCGCAAAGACCACTTCGTTACATGAACTACGTTCTTCGGACAGCGGATGATCCGGAAAAAATAGCATCCATCGTTCGCCAGGTTGTGCATTCCATGGATCGTGACATGCCTGTCTTTGAACTGGGGACGATGGATCATGTTTTGTCAGACTCGATCAGCCGCAGGAAATTCATAACTTATCTGCTTGCGTTCTTTGCAGTGACTGCGTTGTCTCTCGCACTGCTGGGTCTTTACGGGCTTCTTTCGTATTCGGTAAGCAGCCGCACGCAGGAAATCGGTGTTCGGATGGCGATGGGAGCAGAAAAAATTCATGTTCTTCGTTTGATTCTCGACTCAGGCGTTCGCCTGGTGAGCGCCGGCATTCTGCTCGGTCTGGCGGGAGCCCTTGTTGCAACGAGAGTGTTGTCCAACATGCTGTTTGAGATTACGCCAACGGATCCAGTAACTCTTGCCGCGGTCGCATTTTTGCTGATGACGGTAGCTTTGTTAGCCATGTTTTTCCCCGCAAAACGCGCCGCTAACGTTGATCCGCTGGAAGCGCTTCGCTACGAATAAACAGAGCGCAGGCTTCTAGCCAGGGTTCTAACCTGCATTACGGACCGGGGCGTCTCGCCCGCAATATAGTAAAATAAACAGGTATGTCGACCACAACTTTGTTCATCATTGTAGGCGCCGCGATACTAATAGGTCTTTGGGTACTCTTTTCGATGGTGTCTAAGGACTAACGCGTACTTTTCGGAAAAAATGATTGGAGGAGGAGCCGCGCCGCGTTGCCGGCGATATTAGCAGGTCGCGAAGAATCGGTCATGACAGCGCGCACAATAGCGCCATCCACGAGCATCAGAAGCTGAACTCCCAGCAAGTTCGTGTGATTCCCGCCCACTGAGGAAAGAGTTTCTTCAATTGTGTCTAAAAGTCTTTGCTTGAATGCGACGGCCGCTTTTCGCGCGGGATGATTTCGCTCCCCTATTTCAGCGACTGTATTGATAAATGGACAGCCGCGAAAACCGGGAGTCTGAAACCATTCCTCAAGCACATCGAAGATTACAAGGATCCGCTCTTCAGAAGTTTTCGCTGTGGCGCCTCGGACCTGCACACGTTTCAAAAACCACGAGCTCCACTGCTGATGGATTTCTCCCAGGCAATTTGTCGCAAGTATGTCTTTTGAAGGGAAGTGTTTATAGAGTGTCATCTTGGTCACACCGGATCGCCTCACGATTTCGTCAACTCCCACACTATTGATGCCACGCCGGTAAAACAGCTTGCTTGCGGTGGATAGAATTTTCTCACGCGCGGTCTTCATCTGTTTCTCTTCTCTACGTTTGCCTGCAACATTTCCCGCCACTCAAAGTTTAGGGATGGGATAGCAAGAGCACGGTCAACAAGCGTTAGATTGAATCTGTCTTTGGATGCAAGAATCGCAAGCTCAGGAACGCTGATTTGCTGCGGATCGCGCGACACAAATTCGATTGAATCACCACTTTCCACAGTCCCTTCTTCCAAAACACGAAAATAAATCCCCCATCTTGCCGCCTTCATAAAGCGCTTTGGCATTTGATCATCACCGAATTTGATCCCGAGCTTGTAGCAGGGCAATCGTGGCTGCACAACTTGAAGAATCGCGGTGCCGGCCCTCAGCACATCGCCGATAAAAACGTTGCGTTCCTCCAGTCCCCCGGTTGTCAGGTTCTCACCAAATGCTCCGGGTGTCAGTGCGCGATTCAGCTCGGCCTGCCACCACAGATAATCCTCCAGCGCATAAGAATACACCGCTTTGTCCGGGCCTCCATGCACCGTCAGGTCGCTCTGTCGATCTCCTTCCACATTTGTTTTGCCAACCGCAACACGTCCGGTGACCGGGTCCTTAAAAATACTCGTTTCGATGGTCCGTCCTTTCCAGGAAACGGTTTTACCCATCGAACAGTTAACGGAAACAATTCGCATAGAAAGTGAAATTTTAGTCGTAGAGGCAGGGCTTGTCCCTGCCCGTTTAGACGCCCGTATTCTTGCGGGCAGGCACAAGGCCTGCCCTACCAGCCTTTGCATTACTCTGCCGATTTGATGACAGATTTTACTTTGGCAACCAGTTCGGGAGTGACCTCCTGGACGCCGTGCGCCTCCGCAGCGTGAACAGAAACCTTTTGCAACAACTCCTTTTCCGTCTCTGCTTCCGCTTCGAATTTGCACCCTGGCATTACATCTGCGCAGGCAATTTTCTGTTTTGACATGATCTGACCTCCAAATATGAAATAGGACTTGAGTATACAGACCAGTCTGTATACTTGTCAAGACGAAGTTATCGCTTTTGTAGCGCCGGCTAAAAGCCGGCGGACATCAATGCCGCCAGAATGGCGGCGCTCATCTTTCGAGCCGTCAAATGAGCGCCAGCCTCCAGGCTGGCATAAATGACCGCCGGCATTCTGCCGGCGCCGCCGGCTTCCAGCCGGCAAACTTCAAGAGCTGTTAAGGCTTGGCCGGCTGGAAGCCAGCGTTACAAGCCGCAAGTCTTATCCGCAATTGTTGCGCAAGCAGTGACACAGAGCCATCGTTGAGCCAGATGGCATGGTCGCCCGGAATCAGAATCGTCTCCAGTTTGCCTGTTACAAATCTACTCCATCCTCCCGTTAGGTCTTCCAGCTCACGCATTGGAATTCTAGTGGCCCGGAAAAAAGTAAGATTCCCCGCGTACGTGCCGCCGGCATAATCCTTCCCCAGTTGCATGTGCGTCTCCAGCAATTCCACAACGGGAGGTGGCAGCTGGGCGGTGTCATTCTTGATTTCCTTCTTTCGCTGCTGCAACAAGGATTTGGCGCGATTCACAACATAAGGCAGAATTTCGTTGTACGGAATGCTGCGCAGAACTTCAAGATGGCAGATCAGTTGACGAAACAGGCCGGGCGGTTGATAACCGATGTTACAACCTGGCGGATACTGATCGAAGATTCCGAGAAAACCTACCTCGGCTCCAACGGCTTCCAGTTGACGAGCCATTTCAAAGGCCACAAAAGCGCCAAAGGAGGCGCCACTCAGAAGATAGGGTCCGGAGGGCTGCACCGAACGAATCTCATTACAGTACTGCTCTGCCATCGCCTCAATGCTGCTGACTTCAGAATTCTTTCCGTTCAAACCGGCAGATTGCAATCCGAAAAACGGTTGATCCGGTCCCAGCAGTTGCGCAAGCCGCCGGAAATTCAGGACGCTTCCTCCGGCGCCGGGCACACAAAAGAACGGCAGACGTTTCCCTTGCGGCTGAAGCGCGATCAGAGAACCGGTGGCTGCCGGCGCCGCTCCTGCTTCTTTCTGGAGCAACGCCGCCAGAGTCCGAATCGTGGGAGCTTCTAATAACGTAGATATTGGAAAGTTCCGGCCGAATTTCCGTTCGATTTCCAGGAAAAGCAGAACAGCTTTCAGTGAATCTCCACCCAGATCAAAAAAGTTATCGTCAATTGTTCGAACGTTTCGTCGCAGCACTTTTCGCCAAAGTCCTATCAGCAATGCCTCCACCGGTTCTCTTACATCAGGAGCTGGTTCGGCGGTGGATGATTCAATCTGCGGAAGAGCGCGACGATCCAATTTTCCAGCGGGAGTCAGCGGCAAGCGATCAAGAAAAACAAAATGCGTGGGAACTGCATAGACCGGGAGCGATCGGAGTAAATGTTTTCGGATGGATTCGATCCCCAGCGAGTTCCCATCTTCACTCACCAGATACGCGACCAGGCAATTATCTCCGGCAGCGTCTTCCCGCACATCGGCTGCAACTGATGAGATTCCTTCATATCCGGAGAAGGCCTGTTCTACTTCCTGCAAATGTACTCCGAGTCCTCTGATTTTCACGCGAAAATCTTTGCGTCCTAAATGTTCCAGACAACCATCAGCGCTTTTTCTTCCCAGATCACCCGTGAAGTAGCTGATTTCACCATTGATCGAGTTTGAACGGAATCCATTTTCTGTCCGTGGACGCCAGTAGCCGGGTGATAAATTCCGGCTCCTGACAACAATCTCCCCGATTTCTCCCGGCTCTGTTTCTTCTCCCGATTCGTCAACAACCAGAACCTCCAAGCCATCGACCGGGTACCCGGCAGGAACTTTGTTCCCTTTCAATTCTGTATCCTGATTCAAAAAATACTGCGCAAAATTGCCTGTTTCGGTTGTAGAAAGCGCGTTGGCAAAAGAGACATCTTTCTTGAAATAGGCCCTGAACAGATCGAAGTCTGTTTTTAAAACAGGTTCACTCCCCAATCGCACAAGACGAACTTCAGGAAAATCGGGGGTTCCGGAAATGCTTCGTATAAAGTAGCGAAAGAGAGTGGTTGCGGCGATCAGAACGGTAACTTCCCCGGCCTGCATCCACTGCAGAAGTTTTTCCATTCCACCTTCCTGTAGATTGCAACAGTAGAGCGTTCCACCGTTCAACAGAGTGCTGAAGGCTGTAGCGATTCCCTGACCTGTGGCGCAGGAAGCCAGGAGTGGGATTCGATCCTGAAAAGACAAATGAAAGCCATTTGTATATGCCATCACATTTCGTAGAAAGCTCCGGTGCGTTTGAATCACGCCTTTCGGTTGACCGGTGGAGCCTGATGTATAGAGAAGCATTGCGGCTTCAGCCAGTAGGGGCAGGCCTTGTGCCTGCCCTTGACGGGCGACCACAAGGGTCGCCCCTACGGAACCGGGCTGTACGATCCAGGACGGCGCACAGTGATCGAGACGCGCGACCCTTTTTGTTTCCGGCTGCGATGTTTCTATGGGAACCGCGACACAGCCTGCTTTCCATATTCCAAGAAGCGAAACCAGAGTGTGAAGGTCATTCTGAAGCATCAAAGCAATTCGTTCATTCGCCAACGCGCCGAGCGATAAAATGGAACGCGCAAAATCATCGGCCATCGCATTGAGATCGGAATAACAAATTTCATCCTCATTCCCGCGAATTGCGACGCGATCAGGATACTTCTCAACGGTTTGTTCAAAAAGAAATGAGATGGTGTAGTTGAGATTTTCAATTTCAAACGGCCCGAACGGATTCTTCAACTGGAGACGGGTCATGTCCGCCAGGTCTCCCCCACTCTTTCCAACCATTGTGCTTTGCGCAGCGATTCATCATGGGGACGATCTCCACCAGTGATGTTTACCAGAACTGTATCTTGCCAGTTTAGCTTTCCGGTACGCGCAAGTTTAATCACGCCGGCAAGGGCCGTGGATGCCGAAAAGCATGCAGAAATGTCTTCCAGATCTTCCAGCATTTTTCTGGCCTCGCGGATTTGTTGTTCCGAAACGGCGGTGATCTTGCCGTTGCTTTCCATGACAATTCTCCGTATACACGGATACGCGCGCGTTGGATCTCCGCGAAGGATGGCTTCGGCTATGCCTGTGGGATTGTGGACAACATCGCTCTTGCGAATCACGGGAGAGCCATCTTCGAAGGCTCGTACCATCGGCGCACAGGTTTCCTGCTGCACGCAAAGCAAACTTGGCAGACGTGAAATCTTGCCCATGCGGTAGAGTTCATTGGCTCCTTTATAGGCGCCATACACACCCATTCCGCTAGAAACAGCCTGGACATACCAGTCGATCGGGTGTGGCACCTGCTCCGTGGCTTCCAGAAAAGCGAGCTTCAATCCTTCTCTGCGGCCGGGATTAAAAAAGCCCCGCTCAGACGTTACACCATTCTCTTTTGCAAACTCTGCAGCGTACTGAAATGCATCGACAAAACTCGCGCGACGTAAAACAAAGGGAAGCACCTGATCGCTTGGTTCGTAGTTGACGCGGCTCCAAAAATCTTCAGCCGTGAAAAGAAACATCTTCATCCCCGAATGGCGTGTGATCTCGTGCGCATAGGATGAGGAGCTGTTTCCAGTTGATGATGTGCAAAAAGAGCGCACTCCGGATTCACAGAGAAAAGCCAGGGATACAATCGCCATTCGATCTTTTGTGGTACGCGTGGGAAGAACCGTTTCGTTCTTCAAATACAATCTGGGCATCCCAAGCGCCGCGCCCAGTTCCATCGCATGCTTACACGGTGTGTATTCCATGGAACGAGGCAGCAATGACTCCGGATTTTCAATGGGTAACAGATCGAAAAAGCGTTCCAGCGGGTTGAAAGAATCGTAGAGAACGGCCTGTTTCAGATCATACTCAACATCCACCATTCCGCCGCACTCACAAAAAGGTGTGAATGTGCGCGGAAAGAGTCGAGCACAGGCAGTGCAACGGCGCACCAAGCGCCCAGATTTAGGCAGAACTTTCATGGCACTTGGCCATCCCCCTTCTAACTCCCCCTTTCACGCGGGAGGTAGTCCTATACACTCTCGCTTAGCTTTGCACCTCTGACAATACCAATTCATCCACTGCTTTGGCAAGAGTCGCGCACAGGATATTCGCGCGCGGAACCACGGCGCAAATAGAATCGCTGGAAACTTTTTCAGTGATCCAGCGGAGCCCCTCATCGACGGAAGACACCGGAAGCATGCCCATTTTCTGAACAATCTCTGCCGGCAAATTGCTGAAAAGAGCGACATTACATTTTTTAAGAAGTCTACGCAGCAGCAACGTATTATGCGCCGTAAGGTTGTATCCTGTTCGCGCTCTGCTTTGCAATTCTTCATCGTTTTGGATTTGCGCCCATTCGAGAAATCCCGGATGGATTCCCGAACTGCATTGGGCGATCCACAAAATGGCGCCGCCCGGTCGCAAGATGTCCTGAATGTTCAAAACCGCTTTCAACGATTGCATGAAATTACCATCGTAAGGCGCGCCACCCGCAGACGTAATGGCTGCATCAACCGGTTGGTCGATTGCAAGTCGCAGGAGTTCGCCAGCGTGTTTGCAACCGAGTTGATGTGCAGCTTCGAGATCTCCCGAATACACTCCCACCATTTCCTCCAGCGCATTCAGGACTGTATTCAAAGAGAAGTTTGCGCCAACCATTCTCGCTCCTTCTACCATATCCAGATGAACAGGGTTCCGTTCCAGGGAGCAACACGCAACAGCAGGATGAATCCCTCGAACAGGATCCAGAGTGAGCTTATGATTGGCTGCAATCGTGGAAAAACCGGCAACTCCCGGGATCAATGCTTTTCGGCCACCACTAAAACCAGCAAAATAGTGCGGCACAATGCGGCCCGTTGCAATTTTCACATCCGCTTCAAGAATGCGGCGATTGATGTGAACAGGCGTGCCAAAACTTGTTGTCCCCAGAAACTCGAGATCTTTTTCATTTCTTGGATCATGTCCACTGATTCGCACGCGACGGATGATTTCATCACCAAGCAGCGCCCCAATGTCTTTTTGCAGGTGTTGATCGTGAGTGCCGTCGGCGAGAATCACTTCAATCTTGCGGTCTTCGATTCCACCTTCGTTCAACTCCCTAATCAGTGCGGGAACATAATGGCAGGCGCCCGCGATACGCGCTTTGCCCGGGATCAGAATCGCAGCAGATTGTTTTCCGCGCGCAATTTCCTTTAGACGCGGTGATTCAACCGGATGAGCCAATGAGGCAGCGATCGCGGTTGAGGGAGTTTGCGGAGAAGCATCGGAAGGAAGAAGCGTTATGCAGCGAAGCTTTTCCGGCAGGGTGAATGTAATTTCACTCTCACCATACCGTAAGACAAAACTGCGGCTCACATTTTTAGTTTACTCTAAACTTTACTTCCGGCGCATCCAGACGACCAGACCTGGCAGGCGGGCCTCGGGAACGCGTCCATCATACGCATCGAGGAATGTGTCAGCAATCCGTTCAATAGTGAAACTTCGACCCAGCACCTTTTCCACGCGCGCCCGATTGTGCTCGCGTTCTGTCTCAAGTGCTTGATCAGTGACCTGTCCGTCGCGAAAGGCTTTCACAAAAAGCAAAAAACAGGACCCTGAAGAGGACGCGCGCGCAACGTTTCGAGCGTAGGCTGGGAGATCCTGATTGGGAATTTGATGGAAACAACCACGATCAATCAGATTCGTGAAACTACCGCCCCGCCAGGTTGGAACAGCAGTGCAGATGTCATGTTGCTGAAATTCAAGTTGATCAGGAGACTCTCCAAAAAGATTTCTAGCGCGATCAATAGCACGCTGCGCGATATCGATGCCAAGCGCCGGAAATTTGCGTTCGACAAGCCACGCAACGACGTCACCCTGTCCGCAGCCGATGTCCAGAGTGGGCATCCCGGGCAGAAACCATCCCTCTTCAACCGCCGCCACAATCTCCGGCGAAATACCACGGCCAAACCAGGGCGGCGCGTAATCGTCACGACTCCATGCCTCCTCCCAGTAGCGTCTGCTGCGGCGGCGCCTCCACCATGCTATCGCGCCACGTAATCCCCTGGGCTCATCGATTGTCATAAGAAAAGAGAACACCAACAATCTTCCATCCATCCTGGCCTTCCACAAGATGCAGGCCAAGTTTTCCCGGATGGTCAACGCCCTCATCAATAAAAATGAAGTCCGCGGTCACACGGGCGATTCGTTTTCCTTCTAAAATCTGAACGTTTTGCAAACGCTCTCTGATCGATTTACGTTTTTCAAAATAGTTTTTCTGGCGTTCTAAAAACTCTTCCAGGTTGCGCACGTTGATTCCACCATCGTCAGTAGGAAAAAAATCGTGACGGAAGGATGGAACAATGTTTTCCATTGATCGAGAGTGTCCTTCTGATACAAACCGATGTAGTCCTTCAGGACTTTGTCGAGTGACTCGCGAGACCCCGCGAAAAGGGGCGAGCTCGTAAGCATTATCAGAACAACAAAAATTCCACGAACTATCAAATTCATATTTTGCTCCTACTGACGAACACCAAACGGCGCTTTTGCAAGCATCACATAAGAATCTTCGCGCATGAGCCGAAGCTCATATTCACCGGGAGTTAGCGGTTCCAACAATACTTTCTTGTCCAACAACGTTGATCCTTCAACGGCAGCCCCCGTGTAGACAAAAGCGATATAACCACGGTACAGGTCGGGATCATTCGCGCGATAAACGCCTATCCAATCATTTTTCATTCCTGGAGCGTTGCGCCAGGACACTTTGATTTCCTCTCCCGGCTTGTAAGCTGACTTTTCGATTCGCAATTCCGGAACCGCATCTTTCGCGAGAATATGAAACATCGTTCTTGCGAGTTCCTTAGTGTGCGCGTCAAGAAGAACTGCATCGTACTTGCCGGGCGAAATGCCGGCGGAACCGAACTTGATGGACGGACGAGTTGAGATCACATCGGGACCTGTCGCCGCAACGACAACATCTTTCTCAGGTGCTCCACGATGAGGAACAACAACGACGGACCAATCCCCAAAATCAGGCGTCTGAAAACGGACCAGAAAATCGCTGCCCTGAACGAATGAAGGCCTATCCACGGAGATCAATGCAGGCGCGGGCGCCGGTACAACTCGAAACGTCGATACAACCGCACGGTGATCCGAAGGATAGGGATCCACGGCAATGTCTACTGCCGGATTTTTAACTTCTCCGATAATCTTGCTTTCTACAGCGGACGTCTTGCCGCCGCTCCAGATCATGTCGATTCGATGATGGAGCTCACTCGATTTCACCCATGGATGAGGATACCCGGGTGTCCAGGTAAGCCCCGGTTTTTGCGCTGCGTCCGGATGGACCTCCCGGTACGAATCGCGCAGACCTGCATCTGCAATTGATTTCGTTACCGGCCATTCGAATGCTTCCTTCGTCCAATCCTGATGAGAAGGTGTATTAAAATCACCCGCAAAAAAAACAGGAATGTTACGCGCGATCAAATCACCAAGTGCCTTCACATATGGTTGGACCTCCGGTAAACGTACTCTCCGTTCTGTTGCCAGCACTTCTTGCGGAGTCCTTCCTTCGTGTAACAAATCAGGTCCGGAAGGATTGCTTGTCAGATGCACGTTTGCGAACGCAACAATACGGTCTGGACGCACAAGCACAAAGGTATAAGGCGCTTTTTGATCGTCAGTGTCGGGATCAAAGAGAGGATATCGGGAAATAATGTTTCGTTTTTCATCTACGAAGGAAAAGCCCGCCGCTTCTGCGAGTTGCCTGAGATTGCCGTCCGGTTCCTGGACACCAATCAGATCAGGATCCGCGGCTCGAATTACTCCTGCAGTCTGTGCGAAACTGACCTGTTCGCCGCCATACCAGATATTGAAGGTCATTACCCGTATTTCGATTTCGTCAGCTGGTGCGAAGAAGAAAAAGAAGAGAAGAAGAATCATCTTCCTAATGAAAACACAGATGAAAGGGATTTCTACGGAGAATGTGGTGCGGACGACTGAAGCTGTGAAAAAATCAAACTCATGCATGGAATGCGGTGGCGGACGACTTGTCCGCAAAACGAAGGATCGTGCACTATAATCGTTGGGGGGGTGAGTCGCCCGCACCGCAATGCAAGTACAGAATAGATCCGTCCTGTTTTTGTTAGTACTCTTATCGGCTGTTTCCGCAGCAGCATGGATCCTGTACTACAAAACAACGCAGAAATACCATCGTGGCAATCTTTTTGAACTTCTAGAATTAGCACGCAAGGCTGAAGCAATCCATCCCGAATCAGGCAAACAACGTAAGGAGAAGCTTCAGAAGGGATGGGTCCGAGTAGCGGTTCTTAATAAAGACACCGAGGTCTGGAAGACAGGTATAAACTTTGCTGCGTCCCCCGTTCCAAAACTGTTTTCCGAAAACTTGGATTTAATTCATCAAAATGATGTCTTCCAAAGAGATACACCTCCCGGACGCTGGACCTGGAATCGAAACAGGATTTGGGTCACGATTTCAGCCGGTGAAAATCCCACTTCTCGAAATTACAGCATTGAATACAAACCGGATCCGAATGCAAAGCTTAGCCCATTACGGGAAAATCTGAAGCAAATCGATTTCCTGGATCCATTGACAACCAGTTCCCGCATGATATCCCTGTTTAAAACACGACATTCGATTTTTCCTTGCAGCGGTGACGGCAGAATGAGAGTCCAGGATGGATCGAATAAAGTAGAGTATGCATCCGGACTTCTCCTTGATCCGAACATCTCGTCAGGATGGAGTTATGTGGAACCTGCACGTTTCAGTCTGCTCAAAACCAGCAAGAACAATCCATTTAAGATGTACGGCAGAACAGAGGTCTACACAAATGCCCGATATTACACCGCAGGAATGGTCCGCTGGAAATTTACGGCAGCCGGATATCTTGCCGGACACGAACTGCCACGGTTGGTCATTTCGATAGACAACAAGAAAATAGGAACGGTAAAACCCAAAAGCCGGGAGTATCAATCCTATTTTGTGCAAACATTTCTCAATGAAGGATTTCACAATCTCCACGCGCAGTTTGTGAACGATTACTACGACGAAAAACGAAAACTGGATCGAAATGTCCTGCTTTCGCACGTGGATGTGGAGTATCTTCCCCTTGTTTTGATAGCTTCACCATCGCGCTCCGGTTCCGATCGCAACTATCAGATTGAATATTGCACACTGGATAGGACGGAACCCTTCGTTGAGCTGGCAGATCCGAACGGATACGTGCGTGAATCGTTGCTCTTCCCGGCGGATTCACAAATTGCCTTTCGAGTCCGGCTTCCGCAACGGCCGCGCCTTAGCTTTGGCATCCATTCTTTGTTCGGTAAGAATCCTGACTTATCCATGCAATTCAGAGTGACCGCAAAGCCGCTGGTTGGATCAACCAGAGAATTGTTTTCGCACAAAGTAACAAGTCAGAACAACTGGCTGGAGCAGTCTATTGATTTAAGCGAATTCTCCAGCAGATTCGTTGAACTAAGTTTCGAAGCATCGAGCAATTCCGGAACGTTCGCAGATGCACAATCGATTGCGGTAAGTAATCCGATTATTTTTTCTGAAGAAGTAGTTCCACCAAAACAGATTCAACACATTTTTATTGTCTCCGCAGATGCGCTCAGGGCAGATCATCTGGGCTGCTACGGCTACGCGCGGCCAACCAGTCCGGACATAGATCTCTTTTCCAAAGATGCTGTGATCTTTGAAAACGCGATCAGTCCCGGGGCGGCTACCATGCCCTCAACCGCGTCCCTTTTCACGTCAGTTTATCCTTCCACGCACAAGTGCGACTACAACACTTCCAGATTACCGGCTCAATTTCTGACGTTGCCTGAAGTCCTGGATAACAATGGTTATCTGACAGCAGGTTTTGTACAAAATGAATTCCTGAACCCGCCGCACGGACTGGCCGATGGTTTTCGGTGGTATCGATACGACACCTTTCCGATGCAATCAGGAAAACGTTTGAATCCAGTTCTGGAATGGATTCAAAATATGCGTCAGTTCCCCAAGTTTGTTTTCTTTCATATGCTTCATCCTCATTCGCCGTATGTCCCACCCCCGGAAATTGCTCAGATTTTTAATGTCACTCATAGCCCACTGGCCTCTTCCAATCAAAAGTTGGTAGAAGTGGATGCGAAGCGGATCATTCTTCCACCGCCAGAACGCGATCATCTGATGCTTCTTTACGATGCAGAAATTCGCCGCCTGGATACATTATTTGCGAGTTTTATCCAACATTTGAAACAACTGAAGATCTATGAGGAGGCACTCATCATTTTCATTTCAGATCATGGTGAAGCGTTTCAGGAACATGGCCGGCTCGGGCACGGAAGCAACCTTTATCAAGAAATGATCCGTGTTCCGCTGTTGATCAAGCTTCCTTCCAGGTATAACGCGCGAGGAATCAAGATTCGTCAGAACGTGCAAACCATGGATCTGATGCCGACCCTGCTTGAATTGTCAGGCATCCCGATACCTGATTCCCTTCAGGGAAAGAGTCTGATGCCGCTGATCAAAAACTCGGGAAAAGAGGAAAACGAGCGGACAGTCTTCAGTGAGGTTCTCAGCGGTAAGCAGCTGTGTGCCATCCAAGGAGATTACAAATACATCCACTACGGCGCTGCAAAAAGAGAGGAGTTGTACGACATCAGAGTCGATCCAGGCGAGACTCAAAACCTATTCGAAAAAAGATTGGATCTGCTCGAAATGTTCCGGAAAGAACGCGATGCCTTTTTCCATAGAGCATCCGAATGGCGAAAAAAACACATTCAAACCGAAGGAGAACACATCGTTCTGGATGAACAGCAGACGGAAGAATTGAAAGCACTGGGCTACATTCAAGAGTGAGTGGTTTTGAAGTCGTTGTTACGTGAACCGCCAAGAACGCCAAGAAAAATCTCTAATTTCTAGAATCTTGGCGCCTTGGCGTCTTGGCGGTTTATCCTAATCCAGAAGTTGGCGAATGGTCGCTAGCAGCGTTTTAGCGGGAACAGGTTTTTGAAGGAAGTAAGCGCCAGCTTCCAGTCTTCCGCTTTCAAAAAAAGTTTCATCGGCATAACCGGACATATACAGCACTTTCATAGTGGGCCATTTAGCAGTCAAGTCGGCGGCGAGTTGTCTGCCATTCATGTTCGGCATAACAACATCGGTGATCAAAAGATGAATCTCTCCGTCAAAATTTCCAGCAACCTGCAACGCTTCCGGTCCGTCGCCTGCTTGCAGCACATCATAACCATAGAGGGATAGAGCAGCGCCCACAGCAGCACGAACGGTATCGTTGTCATCCACAAGCAGAAGTACTTCGTGTCCATGCAAGGGCTCCACACCTCGCGCGGCGACTTTACTTTCCTTCGCAACCGGATCGACGTTCCGCGGAAAATAAATCTCAAAAGAAGTTCCCTTTGCCTGTTCGCTGGAAACAACGATAAAACCAGCCATCTGATGAACGATTCCATAAACAGTAGCCAGACCGAGTCCGGTACCTTTCCCCAACTCTTTCGTGCTATAAAACGGTTCGAAGATTCGAGACTTCGTTGCTTCATCCATCCCACAACCTGTGTCGGCTATTTTCAAAAGCACATAACGTCCCGGTTTGGAGCCAAGATGTTGTTCCGCAACCTGCGCAGAAAGTTCCGTGTCTTGCGTTTCGACTGTAAGAACGCCTCCACTGCTCATTGCATCCTTTGCATTCACCACCAGATTCATGATCACCTGTTCGATCTGACCGGGATCTCCGAGAATCCGGCTCGGGTCCGAATGCAATTCCAAAATCAGACTAATATTCTCACCCAGCATCCGGTCGATCATCCGGTCCATGTTTGTGATCAGCAGATCCAGTTCAATAGGCACAAGCGCGACCACCTGTTTCCGGCTGAATGCAAGCAGCTGGCGTGTCAGTCCCGCGCCCCGCTCCGTTGCCTTCTTTATCTCCTTCATGTATTCCATCAGCAATTCATCATTGCCATACTTGAGATCAATCAGCTCGCAATAACCGGTGATGGCCATGAGAAGATTGTTGAAATCATGAGCGACGCCGCCGGCGAGTCTTCCGACTGTTTCGATTTTCTGGGCCTGCAGGAGTTGTTGTTGCAGCAATTTCAAATTCGTGATGTCACGCATAACGCCGCGATACGCAATCACAGCGCCTTTCTCATTCATTATCGCGGAAGCCGTTTCCAGGACCGTAATCTTGTGTCCATCTTTTCGTTTCAAGTGCAGCTCATAATCCTTAAGAAAGCCCTGCGCCTGTATTGCCTCCTTGTAAGCAACTCGTTCAGCCGGATCCTGGAAAAGCTCCGCTGCGTTGACTTGCAACATTTCTTTGCGAGAAGAATACCCAAATAGTTCAACTCCTGCGGGATTGATGTCGATCAATTTTCCTTCTGTTGTGCTGATAAAGATCGGATCCTTTGATGTTTCAAACAACGTTCGATATTTTTCCTCCGATTCGCGCAGTGCTTCTTCCGCGCGTTTCCGGTCCTCTTCTGTGTTCTTGCGCTTCAGCGCGGCTGCAATATGCTGGGAAACGAAAGTGAGCAGGTCCATATCTTTTTCAGTAAAACGGCTACTTTCCGTGTAGCTTTGCACCACAACCACTCCGATTGTTTGCTCTTCGCTGATCAAAGGAACGCCTAACCAATCCAGGGAATAAGCTCCCACCAGTTCCACATCACCGCTCTTCTGAAATTCATCCCAGTCTTCAGCTGTGGAGAAAAGCGGCTTGCCTTCGCGGATCACATAAGCGGTGAGTCCCCGTTCGGCCCTGACCGGATCCGGGGCGACCGGATCAACTTCATCGACCCAGTAAGGAAAAGAAATCAGTTTCGTCTGCGCATCATATAGGGCAATGTAAAAATTGCCGGCGTACATCAATTCACCAACGATCGAGTGAATGGTTTTGTATAGTTGCTGCATATCCTGTGCGGAGTTGGCGGCTTCTGAGATGCGATAGAGGGCCGACTGCAGGATTTCGGACCGCTTCCCCTCTGTCAGATCAATCATTGCGCCGATGATGCGAATGGCTTTTCCGTTTTCATCGTAGAGAACATAACCTCGATCCAGAACATTTGCATAAGTTCCATTTGCTCTGCGGTAACGGTATTCGGAGGTCCAAAAATCCTTTTGCGCATCAATGGTAAACGCAATTCCGCGAACAACCCGATCTGCATCTTCCGGATGAATCCTTCCGGACCACTGCGAACGATCTCCGGAGCCTTCAGGATGGCCAAAGAGCCTTTGAACACCGTCACTCGACCAAACCTGATTTGTGATCAGATCCCAATCCCAAATCGCATCTTTTGTGGCTTTTGATATCAATTGGAAGCGTTCTTCAGATTCACGAAGCGATTCCTCCGTCTTTTTTCGGTGTTCGATTTCCATTTGCAGTCGCTCGGTGATTGCTTCGAGGTTCATTACAGATTCGGGACTATCCTCAAGAATACTGAGCGCAGATTCCACGCGATTCCTGCCTGAAGACTTCGCCCTGTAAAGCGCCTGGTCCGCAAGCTCGATCAATAACTGCGGATCGAATTTACCCGATTTTGTAACAGCGACGCCTACGCTTGCAGTCACCGTGGTCTCGTGGCCTGCAAAGCTGAACTTCGTTCGAGCAAGCTGCTCGCGCATTCTTTCGGCAACCGCCAGAACCTTGGAAGAATCGCAACCGGGCAAGAGGATCAGAAATTCTTCTCCACCGTAGCGGCCAAGCACATCATATGTTCTGAGACTCTTTAACATGGTCTGAACCGCGCGTTTCAGTACCGTATCTCCTGCAAGATGTCCGAATGTGTCGTTCACTTTTTTGAAATGATCCAGATCGACCATCGCTAAGCCCAGATAGGCGTGGTTACGCTTCGAGCGTTCCAGCTCCTTTTTCAGTGACTGAATGATGGACTCACGGTTACAAACATGAGTCAGCGGATCCATCGCCGCTTTTGCGGTCAGCGCCTGTTCCAATTCAATAACTCGCTGAGCGGCGCGAAGCCTGGCCTCAAGTACTTTTTCTTCAAATGGTTTTGTAAGACAATCGTTTGCTCCCGCTTCCATTGCTTCCAGCAGATTGCTTTCCCGGTTCTCTGATGTGATGGCAAGTACGAAAACATTGCCAGGCGCAAATTTGCGGATTTTCTTCACAAGACCAAAACCGTGGCGACAATCGACGATTGCAATTTGGGGAGCTCCCTCTTCGCGCAACGCTCGATACACCGCATCCACATTGTTTGCTGCAATCACCTCGTAGCCCCATCGCGTCAGACCTGCGCTGATGGACTGACTCAATTCAGGATCGTCTTCAAATACGAGTGCCTTCATGTGCGTGGATTGTCTTTATTATATCGGAGCGCACGCTATCGAGCGCAGGCTGAGGTTGTTGAAAAATCCAAAAGTTGGTTCTTCTAGTGGGAGCACGGGCATCTTTGCCCGCAAATAGCTCGTCGCGCTAACAGGTTTTTGCGGACTAGAAGTCCGCGCTCCAACTGATTTTTCAACAACCTCGGCCTCCAGCCTGCATTACAGGCCGCAGGCTTCCAGCCTGCTAATATAGCAGTTTGGAGATTTAGAAAAGGGGGTCGCTTATGAAAATTGCAATCGGCGCAGATAACTATGGATATCAGTTAAAAGAAGCTGTGAAGAACTTCTTGCTCGAGAACAATATTGAAGTGGAGGATTATGGCATAACCGATCCTGAAGGTGAAACCCCGTATTATCAGATTGCCGATACCGTTGCGACTGAAATTGCCGCGGGTCAGTTTCAAAAAGGAATCTTAATTTGCGGAACAGGCATGGGCATGGCAATCATTGCAAACAAGCATCCCGGCGTGTATGCGGCCGTCTGTGAAAATCCGGTTGCGGCGGAGAGATCCCGTTCTATCAACGATTCAAACGTTCTAACCATGGGCGGAATGGTGACCACTCCTGCTGCAGCAAAGGAGATTGTGAACACGTGGCTGAAAACGGAATTCACGCAGGGATGGGAAAAACCGATTGTGGACTGGCTTCACAATTCCAAAAAAGACATTGATCGAATCGAACAAGACCATTTCAAGAAATAGGGTTTGTAACGCCCGCGAGACTGTCCGAAAAGTCCGGAGTTGGCGGGTTCTAGTGGGAGCGCGGGCATCCTGCCCGCGAAGACTGTTTGGGCGCACAGATTCTTGCGGACTGGAAGTCCGCGCTCCAGCTGACTTTTCGGACAGTCTCTCGGTCATTCGAGTGTTACGCAGGAGGATGAGACAATGCAAATCGTATTCTTGATTGTTTTGATAGCGTGCTGCGCTTCTGTGCAGGGAGAAGAAACAAAGGAACGTGCCGTCGTTTTCATGGACAGCGAAGCAATTCCCTGGCAGCCTGTCGAAGGAGTCGCCGGAGCGAAATGGAAACCCCTCCGCACGGATCCTGTCAATGGAACGGTCACGGCTCTGGTCCAGTTTCCTGCAAATGCGACTGAGGATCCGCATCATCACACACATGGACACATGATTTACATTGTTGATGGGGCCAAGACTGTTGAAAACCTGACTGCAGGAAAGGAGTTCACATTATCAGAAGGAATGTATCTCTATACACCGGCCGGCGATGTTCATCAAATTCGCTACCTGACAAGATGC
The DNA here is from genome assembly GCA_022616075.1 of bacterium. Lineage (NCBI taxonomy): Bacteria > bacterium. The sequence goes on along the minus strand of JAKEFK010000263.1, from coordinate 2,538 downwards.
ACGTTTCTTTTTGTGACGGACGGCCCGTTCGATATGATATGGGACAAGAAGGATAAATGAGGGAATCGCACTGGTCTTACTCTCACGGTACATCGGAAGTTCAGTTGCTCGGATCAACGATTGGAGACCTGCTGGACCGGATAACCGAACAGTACCCTGAGAATGAAGCCGTTGTATCGAAGCATCAAAACATACGACTGACTTACAGAGAACTGCGAGATGCATTCGACCGGTTTGCCCGCGGACTCATGTCGTGCGGTATTGCAAAAGGGGATCGGGTCGGCATCTGGTCGACCAACAACGTTGAATGGATCATCACGCAGTTTGCCACTGCCAAAATCGGCGCGATTCTTGTCAACATCAATCCGGCTTATCGCGTCTCCGAATTGGAATACGCGCTTCGCCAATCGGGATGCTCCACACTAATTATTGCCTCACCTTTCAAAACTTCGAACTACGGTGAAATGCTTCAAGAAGTTTGTCCGGAGCTGGTGCGATGTGAAACCGGCCGGCTTCAATCCGGGCGCTTACCTGAATTGCGGACGGTGATCGGTCTCGGTGAACACCCACCCGCATGGAGCTTCAGCTGGAAAAATGTTCTGGACAAGGCTGAAACGGTATCCTCCGATGAACTGAAAAAACGCCAGGCGCAACTGGATTTTGATGATCCGATCAATATCCAGTACACTTCCGGCACAACCGGTTTTCCAAAAGGAGCGACGCTCTGTCACCATTCGATTCTGAACAACGGTTTCTTCATCGGAGAACGAATGCGTTTTACCGATCAAGACCGTCTTTGCATCCCTGTTCCTTTTTATCATTGTTTCGGTATGGTGCTGGGGAATCTCGCGTGCGTAACGCATGGAGCAACGATGGTATTGCCCTCCGAAACGTTTGATCCGGTGCAAACGCTGAAAGCGGTTTCCGAAGAGCGTTGCACGGCGCTTCATGGCGTTCCTACAATGTTTGTTGCCGAACTTGCGGTTCCCGAGTTCGACAGCTACGACCTTTCCAGTCTGCGAACTGGAATTATGGCAGGCGCACCTTGCCCGATTGAAATCATGAAGCAAGTGAAGACGCGGATGCACATGAGTGAAATTACCATTGCCTATGGCATGACCGAAACTTCCCCCGTTTCCTGCCAGACGGAACCGGGCGATCCGATCGAAAAACAGGTGTCCACTGTGGGTCGCGCGCATCCACATGTAGAATGCAAGATCGTTGATCCTTCCACCGGAGCCACCGTGCCCCGTAGAGTAACCGGAGAATTTCTATCGCGTGGATATATTTTGATGCTTGGTTACTGGAATAACCCCGAAGCAACCGCCTCATCCATTGATAGCGCGCGATGGATGCACACGGGTGATCTGGCCGTAATGGATGAAGAAGGATACATCCGGATTGTGGGCCGTTCCAAAGACTTGATCATCCGCGGAGGAGAAAATATTTATCCAAGAGAGGTCGAAGAATTCTTATACTCGCATCCAAAGATAAAGGATGTGCAGGTCATTGGAGTGCCGGACGATGTTTACGGAGAAGAAGTGATGGCATGGGTTGTATTGAAAGAATTCGTAGAAGCAACGCCGCAGGAATTGCGCGCGTTTTGCAGCGGTAAGATCACCCATTTCAAGATACCAAGATACTGGCGATTCACTGATTCTTTCCCTATGACGGTTACAGGGAAAATCCAGAAATATAAAATGCGGGAGATCTCGTGTGAGGAGATACGATCAAAATTGATTGAAAAAACAAAGTAAACAAAGTAGCGCGCGCCTCCGGCCCGCGACGCGGACGAGACGTCCGCGCTACATTGATTAAAATGATACAGTCGATTGATCTTGGCAAATTCCGGCTCTTTCCGCTGGTAGACGGCTACTTCCGGCTGGATGGCGGCTCGCTTTTTGGCATCGTTCCAAAAACGATTTGGGGACGTTCGTGGACCGTTGATGAACGGAATCGCGTACGCCTTGCGGTTCGCCCGCTCTTGATTGATACCGGCTCGCAATGGATTCTGATCGATACGGGAAATGGCGATAAATTTGACGAAAAGTATAAAGACATCTACGGAATCGAGGGTCCCCCTTCCTTGAGTGAGCAAATCCATGAAGTGGGAATTTCCGAATCGGATATTCGTGTGGTGATCAATTCACACCTTCATTGGGATCATGCCGGCGGTAACACCACCAAAGATCGGGACATGGGAGAATGGATTCCAGCGTTTCCGAATGCGCGATACGTTGTGCAGCGTGGTGAATACGATTTTGCTACTCACTTGAATGAACGAACCAGGGGAAGTTATCGAATCGATGATTACGTCGCGCTGGAACGGCACGGCGTGTTTGATTTTGCTGAGGGGGATGCGACGGTTCAACCTGGCGTGAAAGTGGTTCGATCAGGTGGGCATTCTCCCTATCATCAATGCGTGTTGCTGGAATCCGGAGGCGGAAAAGCTTTCTTTCTGGGAGATCTCGTTTCCAGCACAGCTAACCTTTCCTTTCCTTTTATCTCGGCTTTTGATCTAGAGCCGCTGCAAACGCT
>JAKEFK010000262.1 GCA_022616075.1 bacterium | reverse complement strand
TTCCCCCGCCCCCCACCCCACCCCCATTGCGGTTAGATTTTTGATGTCTCAATGAATGACCGCCAGGGTTAGATTTCTTAATGTCTCAATAGGCAAAAACTAGGGTTCTAATTCATGGGCTGCACGGAGGATCATCCACGCAGTCGAGACGTCCGCGGTACTTTGCTTTCATGGTTGGGAGGGAACGATCGGTTCGAAAGTGTGCAGAAGTTTTTTGGCGAGGATGTAGGAAATCGAATCACGGTAGTTTAAATCCACGATCTGTTGAAGCTCTTTATTCGTTTCGGGTGTATTGAGGTTCTTGTCCTGAAATTGATTGTACAGAACGAAAGTTTTTGCATCTGCTTTCTGCTGCTCATTTTTCGTCTGAGTCTCAACGTCCTCCGCCGTGATCTCGCCCTTTAAATAACGCAAGACGGGATATGGCCAAACCTCCGCGTTACACTGCGCTGAAGTACTTTCCAGAAAATTGTTTCCCTCTTCAAACTTACCCAATTCGCGATACGCAAAAAGCGTCATAATGATCACATCTTGACCGCGCGGATCTTTGCACGCCTCCACATCGAGATAGGCATGCCCGTCAGAAATAACTTCAGCAGGCTTCGCGAGAAACGTATGAATAATGGCACGATTGTAGTAAGAATTCGCGTTTTTGGAATTGAGCTCCAGGGCCTTGTCCAGATCCGGAAGTCCCTTTTCATACTGCTCCAACGTGATGTAAACCGATCCACGATTGTTGTAGGCAGCAACGAATTCCGGATCAATCTCGATTGCGCGAGTGTAATCGGCAATCGCCTGATCATACTGACCGATGTAATCGTAACTTGTACCGCGCAGAACGTATGCGTTTTTGGAGCTGGGGTCCTGCTCGATGACTCGATCCAGCTGGTTGATCGCTTCCTCGTACTTCCCTTCCCCAAACAGTTTTTTCGCTTGCTCGTAAGTTTGAGCAAAGCAGAAGCTTGCGGCAAGCAGAAATATTATGATCAGATGCTTCATGTTTCCCCCGGAATGAAAGATAGGTCAAAAGCTCAAAGCTTCAAGAGCTTCAGGGGGTACGATTGTTCTCTTCCGAGGATTCCTGGACGTCCGCGTTGAAGTCCACAATGATCACAACTTTGTCCTGGGATGACAGTTTCTTCGCGTTGTAACGATATTGTTGGAGTCCGCGGGGCGCCATATCCGGCGTATTGTAGCGTTCGACCAATGCGCCATTAATATAGAGCGCAGTCACACTATCCGCCGCGCGCGCATTTCCTTTGTTGTTCACGGAAAACGTCAATACGCCCTGCTTATCGATGTTGGGTTTGATCGCCAGCAGATCCGGCATACGAAGGGTTAACGGCACATCGAGTTTGTAGAGATTGTTCGCAACATCGGAATCTTCAATATCCGAACCGGACCAGCGCAAGATGAGTGAGCCGTTTGTCGCAGGGATGATCTGGGGATTTGGAATCTGCACTCTCGCTTCAAATTCCGCTCCGGCATCCATTCGCTCTATCCGTCTCTCCGATTGAGCGAGTGTCTGTCCGTATACTTCAAGCGTCACCTCTATTTTCGAAGCGCCGATCTTGTCGGGACCATTGTTGCGCAGCCGTACCACCAAGAAGTTTTTCCCTTTCTCTTTCTGCTCAGCCGACTCCACTTTGACAATTTGCAAGTCAGCCTTACGCAGATCGGGAGGTTTGATATTCATCTGCATGAAGTTGGTGGACGGCTGAACGTCCGGCTGTTGTGAATCGAAAACTTCCACTTTGACCGTGGTAATCCCAGTGCTAGGAAAATCTATGGTTAGCTGTTCTTTGCGGGAAGCCCCTGAAAGAAGTCCAGAAAGTTTAAACGCTTGCGTAGAAACCAGACGCTCCGCGGCATAGAAATATATATTGCATCCGACATTGTTTGCCGGGTCCGGTCCGTGATTCACAAATGCGAACTCGAGATTGAATTCTTTTCCCGGAATGCCTTTAATGGTTTTGATTTCAAGATCGGCGGCGCCAAATGCAAAATGACAAGAAAAAATACAAATCAGGAAAAGAGTTCTTAAGGACATAAGCATATAGTATTTGACGCGCTCTTTAAGATGAGAGTTTTATGCGGGAATAAATATAATGCGCAGAAGCGACATCTTCCAGAGCAATTCCATTCGACTTGAAAAGCGTTCTCTGCTCGCTTGAGGTACGTCCGTATTTTCGCTTTACAATTTCCTGTAGCTCGTGCACATGGTTCCATTGTTCCTCTGTCAATACATCGACAAAGTCTCCCGCCTCAATTTTGCTTTGCGCCCGGTCATCTGTGCAGAGCAAGCCGGCCAGACGGACCGCATCCGCGTCCAGTTCCCTTCTTAAAACGGAGTTCGAGCCGGCCGCGTTGATGTGAACGCCAGGTTTCAGCCAGCGACCTTCCACCACGGGGTCTTTCGACGACGTGATGGTAGAAACAACATCCGCATCGCGGACACATTCTTCTGAGGAAGAAGCGTTGACCAGCGTGGCGCGCACTTGCGATTGCATCTTGTCGATGAATTCTCTTCTTGCTTCTTCACGCCGCGAGTAAATTCGAATCTGTTCGAACTGTCGGACCGCATCGATCGCGAGAAGTTGTGTTTCTGCCTGAAAACCGGTTCCGATCACTGCGCCTATCTTAACATCCCGATTCGCTAGAAGATCCGTAGCCAGACCGCTTGCTGCGCCTGTTCGGATTTGACCCAGCGCGTCCCCTTCAAAGATCGCCAGCAATTCTCCGGAAGGTTCATCGAATAACAGCACCGCAAAGGAACCTCCACTTCGGCTTGTTCCATACGATTTCAGCCCCATCACAAGAAGCGATGGAATCGAAGCGGACATCACATGCAATAAACTATTCTTGGATTTCAACCGGTACCGCGGAATGTTGATGTATTCCAATGAAAATGCGTTTCGCAGCACTTCAATGCAATCACGAACAGAAAGGAGACGTTTTACCTGTTCTTCATTGATGTAAATCATGTTTGCCAACCTCCCCTTTATCCCTTCCTTCATAAGGAGGGGAAATCCGAGCATCACACATCTAAGACACTGTTATATCACCGGAGTCTTTTCGAGCTGTTTCTGCTGTTGATACCAGGGAGAATTGATATAGGCATTGTACGCGGATTTCAAAAACACGGTTGCAATAGCCATAAATGGAACAGCCAGAAGCATTCCCATAAATCCAAAGAGGGTGCCTCCAATCACCAGAGCCAGCATGATTACAACCGGATGAAGTCCCGTTCTTTTCCCCACAAATAGCGGACTTACCACAGTTCCTTCCAGCAATTGCGCAAACGCATAAAGAGCCACAATCCAGATGAGCCGGTGCCAATCCTGATTGTCCACAAAGGAAAAGAAAATGGATGCGCCGATTCCAAGAACAAACCCCAGATAGGGAACCATGTTAGCGAGACCCGAGAAAAGTCCGATCGGAACCGCCAGCGGAACGCGCAAAACGAGAAGTCCTATGATGTAGATCACTGCAAGAAACAGCGAAACGGAAAGCTGGCCGCGCAAATACTGGGACAACGCGTCATCCACTTCCCTGATTCTTGTAACCACGGTTTCCCTGCTTCTGGGCGGGATCATCTCAAGTCCCTTCGCCAGAATATTTCCAAAATCGTGCATCAAATAAAAAGCGAGCACCGGCACAAGCGCGAGATTCAGCAGAACAACAAGAAAGTTCACAACTCCGGAAAACATTTTGCCGAAAAAGTCCAGAACTGGTTTGGCGAGGGCCGGCAACTTTGGCTTTAAACTGATGTTGTAATACTCTTCGATCTGCAGAGCAAGGTCCGGATATCTTTCCATCAGTCCCTGCACCCAGGGTTCGACGTGCGATCGAACGACCTGCGCATACCGCGGGACATTCTTTGCGAAATCAGCAAACTCACGGC
>JAKEFK010000261.1 GCA_022616075.1 bacterium | reverse complement strand
TCCGGCTCCGGTAACCACCTGCAAACCAACACAGTTGTCTCCCTGCACTCCATATCGGAAAGAAGCAACTCCGATTCCCGCCATAGAAAGCGTGCCGCCAACTGTAACATTCAAATTGTTTGTCAGGACCGGCGGAATCAATTTGTGGGGCTTCAGTCGGTTGACCAGATCATTCCAGAGAATTCCAGCATCGACAATGCATGTTTTTTCTTCAGTGTTTACCTCAAAATGTTGATTTAGCGCGGTCATATCCAGCAGAATTCCACCCTGGTTTAACGCCTGTCCGCTCTGGCTGTGCGCCGCTGAACGGGAACTGATCGGGAGGTTATAACGGATTCCCGTGCGAATCACGGCCGCAATGTCTTCTGCAGAAGAAGGCCTGACCACCACTCGGGGAACGCGCGTGATCATCCTCCCGAAGTCGCCGCTAACCGCATTCAAACTTTCGGAGTCGTTTAAAACCTGTCCACCGACTACCCCTTGTAATTCCTGAAATAATGTTGCATCGCTCATAAGTACCTCATTAAGAACTCATTATTCTTCCACAGCTTCGCATGCCGAATCAACCTCCCGAAAATTTCACCGCAGAGATCGCCGAGCACGCAGAGAAAACTAAAAACTCCCAAAACAATTCTGCGTGCTCTGCGGTGAAAGTTTCATGGTTCCGGCTGACATTCGCTGTCATGGGAAACTGCCCTGAAAATGGAATGAGATTGGTCTCCCGATGGCGTACCATGCGCTCGGACGCAAAGACAGAATCCGCTCCGATTCCCGGTGGCTCCCCTTCCTGCGAAAGATCGGAAAGGCGCCCGATCAGCTCGCAAAAATCCAATTCAAAGTGACGCTGCCAAAAGACGAAGCGACATCGAAATAGAACGCCGCCTACTCGCGTAGCTCATAGGCAGATTGCTGTTTTCACGAATAGCATTTTTTTAACACAGAGTCATAGCGCGGCCTACGGCCGCAACCAAATTTCAGATTGCAGATGTGAGATTTCAGATTGAAATGTGAGAATTGTAGATTTGACGAGCGTTCTGCGAAATTTGTAACGCCGGCTTCCAGCCGGCAGACTTTGGCAGACCACTAAAGCTTTTGCCGGTCGGAGGCCGGCGTTACAATCACTCCGAGACTCTCTTCAGAAATAAGAAACACCAACGGTCGGTTCAGCTTTCAATCTACAATCAATCAATTTCAATCTGAAATCTGCATTCTGCAATCTCAAACAATGGTTTAAAATAACTTTAGATGCCACCTATCGAAAATCAGATTGCTTCTTTTCAAAAAAACGTTGGTGCATTCGAAAGATGTATTCGCTCCTTGCAACAGGATCAATTTCTCAAAAAATTGAAACGTTGGTCGCCGAGAGATATTGTGGCTCACTTAATCGGCTGGAATCGGTCTTTGATTCAGGGGAGTAATCAGATTCGGAAAGGTGAGCTCCCGTTTTACGATATCGACCCGGGAGAGAATTACAGCAAAATAAATGATGCGTTCGTGAAGCAATTTTCTTCGGAGTCACGCGAAGAACTGCTGTATGAAATGCACACTTCCGCTGAGGAATTAGTCGACTTTCTGCGGACGCTGAGTCCCGATGAATGGGATCACGATTATGGAGTCAGGCACAAAGAAGCTGTGATCACGATTCGAAACAGCATGGATGAACTGATTGCAGATTACGCTCACCATCTGAAACAAATTGAGGACTGGCTCAGCTAGCGTCTTTCCGCCTGCCCTGAAATCCTTTTTTTACCGCAGAGGCCGCCGAGTTCGCAGAGACATCTCAGAGGTTTATTTTTGTCTTAACTCTGCGTCCTCCGCGTACTCCGCGGTGAATTTTGTCATGATTTCTAGGTGACGGTTCGACCGTCATTGGGAACTTTGCGTTACAGCGGTTACCATTTTTTGAGGTTGCTTTCCAGGCGCTCACACGCAAATTGAAGATTCTGAATCAGAATTGAAGCGGTGCGAGTATAGCGTTGAAAACAATCTGCCGTAATCACATTCCGCATCTCCAACATATGTGGCATGTATTGTTCCTTCACCCATACCGCACCCAGATCGTGCAGTCCGTATGCGCAGCTTGCAGTATTGTCCGTTATATCCGCCAGCTTGATCAATTTTACTTCTTCGGGCGATGAAGCGATTTTTCGTATGTAGTTTTCTCGAAAATCATCTCCTTCTTCATTTGTTAAGCAGCGAACCCAGTCATCTACGCGCGCGCCGAATCGAGTTCTGATCTCCACAGGATCAATCAGAGTGTCTTCGTACAGATCGTGAGCCAGTGCGGACAGAAAAATGTCCGTCACCATGGATGAATCTTCGAATTCATTGAATCTACAAATTGCATCGTATACGATCTCTGCGGTGCTAAGGCAGTGATGCCAGTAGGGGATTCGTCCGTTGTTCCTCCACTGCGGAGCATGATATTTCTGGACGATTTCCAGCATGGACCGCGCTTTCAACGGATCGATCATCTTTCCAGCTCCAGGATGCGGTTTACGATGATCGCCGCGCTGTAGAGCGCATATTTCTTTCGGATCGCAGGAAACCCGATATAGGAAAGCACCGAATAAGTCCATTCCAGCACGGCAAGCCAGTAAGGAATGATATCGGTTTGCGAATGCACTGCGCGCCGGGAATAATTTCTCATCAAACAAATCACGCCGTGCGCTTTGGAAACTGACGGATCGTGGCCGCTATAGTGGAAGGGAGGAGGATCGGTCAGCGAACGAACCGACGCAATTCCCTTTTCAAATTCCAGAATCTCCTGCAAATCCTTTTCATTGTCGATGCGAGTCATCTCGAATTTGACAATCGTTTCCTGTCTTGCGAAGTCGGCCAGCGCATTTCGGACGCGAGTTTCGGAAAAATCGATGATGTAGATATTTTCCTGCTCATCCAGCAGAACATTCTGTAAATTCAGATCGCCGTGACAGATTGCGCTATACCAGCTTCGACTTTTTTCGGCTCGTGCCGGATATTCATACTTCAAAAAATGCAGCGGATTGACGAGCGTCTTGTTCAACTCAGGGACTGATAAAAATTCTGAATCTGCGGAGATGCCGAATTCCCTTTCTGCATCGTGGAACAGGCCGGGAAATAGACGAAGCGGCGAATGATCCTGATATAGAAAAAGCGTTTCCTGTTTTGATTGGCCGTACCATAGATCCAGGATTTTCCAAAAAATCTTTTCGTAAAGCGGAGTCAATTCGTTTAAGGAGCGTTTGCTGTAGTGTTCACGGAACCATGTAAGTTTCGTATCTGGTCCATTGATTCCAACGAAGTTATATCGAAGGCCGGCCCATTTACCGTGGGAGGCGGTGCCCATAATCGTAGTGCTGTTGTTCAGAATGAATTTCTCCGCGTAATTACGGCACGCATTCTCTTCGCGATTCATTACTGCAGCCGGACCAAGCTTGAGCACGGTTGGAAATTGTTTGCGTCCTGCTGTATCGTAGCTGGTTACCCGAAATGTTTTGGACACAAAGCCGCCGTGAAGCGGAGTCAGTTGAATTCGATTGCAATCGGTGTATATACGTCGAATGATTTTTTCCCACTCTTCTTCCATACTGCTGCCGTCTTCCATTTGGATCCTGGCCAATCTCTCCACACCGGGACGTATTGCATCTGACGTATAGATCCATACCGTGCCCGCCAGAATTCTGGTTTCGTGATTAAGGATGCACACTTCTTGAAGAGGAACCAGAGAATTGATCATACGAACGCATTCCTGCGGATTCTCGGAAGGCAATTGTAAGGGAACTTCTGAAAGCAGAATCGCATGCAGTTCGGCGGGCAAAGCTGCATTCAAAGCACAGCCGGTGGCGAAGAAGCCGGATAATGCTCCAGTGCGGGCAAACATGATGAAAGCCCGAACGGGGGAATCAGGAGTCAGCTCGTTTAAGTCTTTCATCAGTTCGCCTAATGTGAATGATTTGTCGCAACGGATCTCTATTCTTATTTCTGCGATTCCATTCATCGATATTGCGGATTTCAGATAGACAAAAATCTCTGCGGGATCTTCGACAACGATAAAATCGGAAATTCCTTCCGGAGGAAGCACACCCGCAAAATTCACTCCGGATACAAACGGTCCCATTGTCTCGACTGCTTGTGCGGCGGTGCTGCCAAATCCCGCAATCCCAAAAGCAAAACCAAGATCCTGCAGTGAAATAGCAACCGGTGGAGCGTTCTTATCCGCCTGCCATGATTCGATTTTCGCTTTTCCCGTTGAGATTTCGTGAATAGAATACTCTCGTTCGTTCCGTATGAGCCGTGACACTCGATTTTGCCCGGCCAGGGCTTCTTCTACAGTTTCAGCTAAGGGAAATTGATTCAATAATCCGCAGGTTCGCAAGACTTGCTGCGCGAACGAAGTTACGCCTACCAGTATGGTTTTTCCGGAACGCGTGCCCAGATGTTGTTTCAGCTTGAGCAGCGAACGAATGCCAGAACTGGAAAGATAGGCTACACGCGAAAAATCAAGAATGATTGTATCGCTCTGATGAGTGAGGTCCGGAATCCTGGAGTCGAATTCAGAGGCGGCCAGTCCATCAAAACGCCCTTCCAGCGTGATGACGGGAATCGATCGGTGGTGGCTAACTCTGATTTCCATACAGCAGCACATTTTATCATTCCGGAAACAACCTGAGCATGATTTGCCTGTACTGCCGGCTTCCAGCCTGCTCCTTGAATAGGATTCATAAAGCGAAACTCACTATGATAGGACGATTCACTTTCCGGAGTGGTTCACATAAGCCTCGTCGCAGTTATTCACGTCCGTGGTGACGATTGGCCGAGTCGTTTGATTTCATCACCTAGTATTTTTGCGGCAATGGGACACGCAACTGTAAAGCCAAAGAAGGGACCAAAATCACGTGTGGCTGCAAAACCGGTGATGTAAAGGCCGGGTATGCTGGTCTGGAACTCGGGATCCAAAACTGGACAACAATCTTCCATATCCATGCGATTCAAAATGGAGGCATCCAGAAACGGAACGTTTCTCATATTGGGGCGGTAACCTGTCGCCAGAATGATCTGATGAACTTCAAACGTTTCACCATTGTCGAGTTCAACTTTGTAAGGCGCCTCTGAAGAAGTCACGACTCGAACATTTGTTTGGGAATAGATGTGGATGTTTTGCTGATGAATGCGCGGACCAAGCCATGGCTCTAGCTTCAGGCGTCCCTCCGCAAAGAATTTCTTCTGGATTCTTTCGCGTTCCTGCAACGGAAGTTTTCGCCACCATGCGTGATCTTTTAGCGCAAGACGGGCCATGGGTTGGACCCACGACCATTCCGATTCTGCAAAACGCGGAGCCGGATGGCGATAGGAGATGTGAATTTCATCAGCTCCTGCTTCGCCAATCAGGGCAGCCCATTCATGAGCGCTCTGGCGTCCACCCACAATGAGAACACGTTGATTGCGAAGCGATTCAAAATCGACCATGTTGCACGTGTGTGCCACGGAACCGGATGGGAACTTCGAAACGAGATCGGATGGTAAATTACGGAAATTCGCAAATCCCAATCCCAGGAGCGCGCGCGGCGCGTGAATTTCAGATCCATCGTCCAGAGTCGCCACGTAATCATCATTTCTAAAAGCCAGATTTGTTACATACTGATTTGTAACTGTGAGTTCATATTTTTTCATGAACCAATCGACATAATCACAAAATCGACTTATCGGAATTGGTCTTGGTGGGTTGCTTGAGAGTTTGGAGTCATCCAAATAGGCTGCGAATGTATGAACAACTCTGGCGTCCAGATGCCAGTCATAATCGGAACGCAACAGCATTCCTTGGGGCATGTGATGGCTCCAAAACTCAAGAGTCTTGCCTACGACAGTTACGTCTACCCCTAAGTGTCTGGCATACGCTGCGGTTGCTAAACTGAATGGCCCTGCGCCGATTACAAGGAATTCAGTCTTTTTCATTTTGCCTCATCATATCGCCGCAAATACTCCCCATGTCAAGGGCGTATTTAGAAATAGCTTAGCGTCTTAGCGGCTTTGCGTTAAAATCCTTGCAGTGATCGGCGAAACGGTCTCGCACTATCGCATCCTAACCAAACTGGGTGGGGGAGGAATGGGTGTGGTCTATGAAGCGGAAGACCTCAACCTCAAACGGCATGTTTCACTGAAATTTCTCCCTGATGATTTCATTGCAACTTCCGAAGCACTCGAACGATTCAGACGCGAGGCGCAATCTGCATCCGCTTTGAATCATCCGAACGTCTGCACGATTCACGAAATCGCAGAGCATGAAGGGCCTTCCTGCAAAAAATGAAGTTGCCGCTGGATTAGCTTTTGAAAGATTGCTCGATCAATCTGAAATTTTTTCAAGCGATAACCGTTTCGACGTGCACCCTCGTTAGAGGGAATGAACGGTAAAACCGGTGGCCCGGGCTGCCTCCAGCAAACGATTGTCAAAGCAGATGAAGTTACGTCCTTTCGGTTGTTCGTTACACCATACGAGTGCTGCTCCGAGTTGAAGTGCATCCGCGGATCGAATTGTGTGGCGACGGCAAGACTCCTCAGCAAGCTGACGGACTCGATCCACCGGTAAAATTTCCCGCCACCGTAGACGTAAGCCGGCAAAAAGCTCCAGCGCATTCTCCACACCGGAAGCTGTCATGCGCCCGTCTCTTTGCAAACGAAAAAACGCCGCGTGAATTTCGACAGGCGTTCCCCACCAGGCGATGATGGTGGAATATCGCCGCAACAATTCCCGGGAACGCGACGAAAACCGATCCCGGCAGAGAAGCGGAAGCAATGAGCTCGTATCCCAGAAAGCGCGCTTATCCTGCTTCATCATTTCGATCCGCAATCAAAGCGTCGAGCGACGTCCCTTTTTCCACTTCCGGTTTGCGCACTGCAAGAAAGCGTTTCAAGTAAGCAGAAGTCAATGACTTTTCCGGGAGCCGCATCTCGCCCTCGGCCACGAGTTCCCATTCTGCCTCATCCTGATCCTGCGGGAGGATGCGGGTCATTCGCGCGACAGGTTTTTTGCGGTTCACGATCACAACCTCCTCGCCCTTTTGGACTTCATCGAGATACGCACTGAGCTTGTCCTTTAACTCAGCTACTTTCGCGGTCTTTCATGTGGCTATTATAGCTATATCAGATTTCTGTTGTTAGCCATAATAGCCATCATTTCGCGCGGACTTTTTTCGGACGGAAATGACGCCGCGGGTGCCGCATCATTGAACCAGGGTTGAACCGCAGAGGACGCTGAGGTAAAAAAAATTCCATTCAACTCTGTGTCGTCCGCGTTCTGTGCGGTGGATAGGTTTCATTCCACCACCAATGAACCAGCCATGATTGAAACGGTTGCCGTAACATCCTCTGGTGCTCTTCGGGCGACCACTGCCTTAAGCGAATCAAACTGAATGTCGGGATCTATCGCGAAGCGGTTTTTGATTTTTTAAACCTCGGTCCTGTATCTCCGGGTCGGGTGGTTTTTTCACCCGAGAATTGTCGAAGGAGGAGCACAATTGCGAGAATCGGGAGCAGATGAATAAGTCCCGACAGCGAAACTGAAAAGATGATCCCCACGAGCCATAAAACAAGAAGCACCGGAATGTATATTCTTAGCATAGTTTGAATCTCCTGATTCACGATCGAAAACATAGGGGCCAAGCTCACATGATGCCGCTACACTTAATTTCCCACGAGGTCTGCAGGAATCGCGGTGCAGCAGAGGGCCTGAAGGCATCCCGGCGATTCGGGTTTTTAGAGCACTGAAAATTTGAGGGTTATCAAATGGATGCTGCCTTTGCAGCATCTTTGGCTCCAACGTGCATATCGAGTATAGAGCACTGTTCGTAAGCGGTCAAACAAGGTGCGAAGGATAGATAAGCGTGTTCATTCCTGCCGGAGGGAACCTTTAGCGCGATTGTATGCATCGCCCGTATTGTCTAACTCTTACTCAAGGTTTCTGAGGACTTCTATGGCATTTGCATTGTAAGGATCCTTTTCCAGGCTCTTCTTGTAGTGCTTGATAGCGTTTGCCCGGTCTCCCTGAACAGAATATGCCTCCGCCAACGAATCATAAACGTTGGAATCATCCGGGTAAGACTCTGCATTTTCCTGAAAAATCCGTATCGCCTCAGTTACTTT
>JAKEFK010000260.1 GCA_022616075.1 bacterium | reverse complement strand
CTGCGAAGAGTGAAAGAAGCGGTCCGGTCATAAAGGTTGTAATCAGGGCCATGAGCACCATCATGGAAAACACCTTGTGAGACAGTATGCCCATGTCATAGCCGATATTCAGCACGACCAGTTCGATCAAGCCTCTTGCGTTCATCAGCACGCCGAGTGAAAGCGAATCGCGCCAGCTCATGCCGATCCAACGCGCTGCCAGCGAACTGCCCCCTAATTTTCCAGCAACGGCCACACCAATGATTCCCGCGGTAATGAGCCAGCTTTGCCAGTCACTCAACAAATCAAGCCGCGTGCGCAGTCCGGAAAACGCAAAAAATAGCGGCAACAAAAAAGCGGAAGTCAGTGTTTCTAATCGTTCCTTCAAAAATGACTGTAGATTTCGCAGTGAAGGGATCGCGACTCCCGCAAGAAACGCGCCGAAAAGTGCATGGATTCCGATGAGCTCTGTAATAAGCGCTGCAGCCAGGGCAAATATCAGAATTCTGGTAAGAACGCCTTTTCCCAATCTCCTTTGCTCCCTGTCAAAAAACAAAAAACGACCGAGCCACGGTCTGATCAAAAAGAGCATCACAAAAACAAAAATCAGCGTCAGGGCGATCGTATAAACCGAACCTGCAATTCCGGAAGCTCTTACGATCGCAATGACAAACGCAAGAAAACACCACGCCGTTGCATCATCAACGGCTGCGCACGCAATTGCCAGCGATCCGAGGTAAGTTCCTGTGAGTCCTCGTTCCTGGATGATCCGCGCAAGCACGGGAAACGCGGTAATGCTCATCGCGATTCCCATAAACAACGCGAACGCTAGAAACGATATGTTATCCGGAACCAAAGATGAATAGAGCCACCAGGAAAGCGCAGTTCCGAGAAAAAAGGGAATCACAATGCTCGCATGACTCACCAGAACAGCGGTATGCACTTTTTCGCGAATGCGCCCGACATCGAGCTCTGTACCCACCAAAAACATAAAAAGAATGACCCCCACCTGGCTGAAGAGGCGCAGAGCTCCCATCGAATCTTGCGGAAAAAGAAAAGATTCCACGGAAGGGATGGCCACGCCAAGCAAAGAGGGACCCAGTAGAATTCCGGCGACCATCTCACCAATGACAGCAGGCTGACCGATTCTTTGAAAAAGATTTCCTATCACCCTGGCAAGAATGATGATGACGATTAATTGGAGAAGCAGTTTGCTGATTGGTTCACTGAAGTTTCGCGAAAAAGTTTCTTTGAGAATGCCAGGAAAGGATTCTTGCACGACCTCTGTGGCCGGCGGAGAGATTTTGTCGTGTTGGAGTTTGGAACCGCTTCGTAAAACCAGATAGGTCGCGGATCCGAACAACAAAAGGATTGCAACATAGAGAGTCAGATGTTTAGACATTCTTATGCATCCTTGAAGATTGTACCTGTAGTAAGTACTTGAAAAGGAGATCATCTTGATCAGAAAAAAAATCTACGCAGGAATTTACGTCAATTGACGCCGCGTTAGACCGTCCTCATGCTTCCATCTAGCTCAAACGATGGCAATCGCGTTAGCAGATTCTCAGCGCAGGAGAATCCCATTTCAAGCGATACATCCGATGTATGGTAGTGGAAGGTCCCGCCACGTCCGGCTATAAAAAGATTCGGAATGGATGCTACATAATCCTGAACGATTTTCAGGTTTTTTTTATAGTCCAAATCGTATACCGGGTATGCGTTCGGCAGGCGGCACAAAAACGTTCCGAGAACTTCTCTCTCTTCAATCCATTTCATCTTTGAAAGATGATGGACGGCAAGATCACTCAAAGAAGCATCCTGTTGGTTCCAGGATTGATCGTCCTTGCTACAGAAGAGTTCGACGACAAGTAAAGTTTTTCCAGGTGGCGCCAATTCCCTGCTGAAATTCTTCGGTTCGCTGACTCTAGCAAACGGTACACGGCTATCATTTAGATAAACCCAGTTTTCTTTCAGGACCTGCTCGCGGTTTATCATGATGTTAATTGTTATCAGACTGCGGAACTTCAATCTTGTCGCCGCCGTCTTCACGGATTCGGGTGAAGCCGGTTTTAAAATGCGGGTCAGAAGAGTTAAAGGAATCGTTGAAATCACAGCATCGCAATCAATCGATTTCCTGTCGCCGTGCTCATCCATACAATCAATATGTGCGATGCCATTTTCTTCACATACGACATCGGAAACGGCATGATTCACGAGGACGCTTCCACCTTTCTTACAAACTTCTTCAGCCATTCGCTGACAGATTCTTCCATATCCATGTCGAGGATAAAAAAAGCGCATCGGCTCAACAAGACCTCTGCGGGACTGACTCGACTTGAGCAAAGCTTTTCGAATAATCTCAACCACAGAAAGCCCGAATGTACGCTGATCGACCCAGTCAGAAGAAATGGTCCTGCAAGAATCACCCCATATTTTTTCTGAATAAGCCTTGAAAAACATTTCATAAAGTTTTTTTCCAAACTGTCGAGTATAGGCATCTTCCATGTTTTTGGGCGCGGCTGGTTTCCACAATCTTTTGAAACGAGCAGCAAAGTAACTGCCCATGACGTGGAAAATCGTGAGAACATCAGCATTCCGCAAAACAGACCCGGCACGGACCGGATAGTCAAACATTTTGCCTTCAAAATAGATACCGCTTCTCCGGTTTACTTCGACCAATTCATCATTCATAAGCGTTTTGAACCAGAGATCAAGTTCAGGATTGCTTGTATACCACTTATGAGGGCCCAGATCGAAGCGAAAAGCGTTGTGTTCTATCGTGCGACTCAGGCCGCCGATCGTTTTCTCCTTTTCCAACACGATGCAGCGAATACCCAGAAGCGCTAACCGGTGAGCCGCAGCCAGTCCGGCCGGTCCACCGCCTAAAATAAGCACGCAGGCCATATGTGATCGAATTATATCAAGCCTTTCATTTTATCTTCAGTATGCAGCACAATGAAGGAAAACTTACTTGGGACACGGGTTGAAAAAAATCGGGCTGAGTGACCTGAGATACTTCGAAAGTAAAACTCTTAATAGCACTAAGGCTGATTCTTTTCCACGTAGCCTTTTCTCAGCTTCTCGCGGATCAGCTTGCGGGCTTCCAGCTCTGCTGTTTCGTTGCTGGAAAATGTTTTCGTTTGGATCTGGCCTTTCGTGCCGATTCGTCCAAAGTGGACCGTCATGTTTTGTTTTTCTACCTGCACCTTCCAAAACTTTCGCGATAGCCCACTGATGAATTCGAAGTAACCCTGAACAGAAGGAGTAAATGCGACAGCTGTCTCATCCACTTTAACTTGTGGCGGAGCGGATGTGAGAAAGGGAATCGATTCATATCGTTTCCGGCGATAATCCGCTGGAAACTCCGCGGCTCCATCCGTGATTGCATTCAGTTGCTGCACCAACGCGGATCCTTTTCGACGATCAACCATTGTAATGTATGCGATCATTCCACGCAGCCAGGCTTTGAAATAGGGAATCTCTTCGCGATTCTGAGCGTCGAGGCCGGTACGCCTTGCTCCATGCAGAATAGCGCGGATTCGCCTGACGAGGTCTCTCGGCACCCCAGGTTTGTCGTTGACAACAACTCCCGTAACCGACTGGCGCCCCGCAAATCGCTGCACCCGACCCTTCTTCGGATTAAGCGCAAAGCCTTCTTCCGTCACGATGTGACGGATGCGCGAGAGCAACAACGGAACCTCTCCCCGTTTTCCTTTCGGAGCGGAAAATGTCATGTCATCCGCGTAGCGAGTGTAAGCCCATCCCATTTTGTTGCTCATTCCGAGCAACCTGCGGTCCAGCTTGCGCGCCACTTGATTCGACAACGCAGGAGATGTGCAGGCTCCCTGCGGCAAGCTTCGATCGCCCGTTGCCACCCAGTACTTTTTCCCTTCATATTCCACGGGACGTCGCGGCGATTCCGTGCAAAGTAACGCGAGCACTGTGGACACTGCGGGAGAGTAACCGATTTTGCTGAATACGCCTCGCACTCGCCGGAATGTGATCGTTGGGAAAAAGTCAGTGAGATCCAGATTGATCAGAATGTCGCGACCCACATGTGGTTCCGCATTTGTGACTGTCGAACGTCCACGGATAAAACCGTGCGCCGGCTCTTCAACAATGAGATGCTCCAGGATGTTCTCCAGAATCCAGTTTTGCGCGCGCGCCAGTTGTTCATGTGGCGCGGACAAAAGTCTCATTCCACCGGATCGTTTCGGAATTTGAAAATAAACGTAATGAGAAGATTCCGACGCCTCCGAATGGAACGACAGCCATCGCAGTTTCGGAACCGGCAATCCCAGTGCTTTCGCAACGTCAGCCGGTGAAGACAAAACGGGAAGCCGGCGCTCCTGCAAGGATTCGATGAGCGAACGCCGGTCGGAAAGCAGTCCCGACACACCCGGACCAAGATACACGATGTCTTCCGCTTTACGCCTCGCGATTTCCGCGGCTCTGCGAATCTTCCGTTCTTGCGATTCTCGCTTTTTCTCCGCCCGTATCTGCGTCTTCCGTTCGCGTTCCGCTTCCACAGCTTGTTGTGCCGTTTTTGCAGCGGCGGCGCCGGCAAGTCTTAGCGCGTCATGATGACGCAGCCACGAATCACCAACGCGATGGATTTCCCGGATCTGCTCTTCTGTAAGGAATCCACGCAAAATCAAACCGCGATCGATCAAAGCCGTCCGCTCATCCGACTGAGGCGGAATCGTGTCGACACGTCCAATCCATGGAGTTCGAAACGGATTGATCTTCAACGCGCGTTTGCGCATCTCATCCGCGGAAAGCCCAAGAATCTCTGTCGCTTCATACGGATTCGGCATTTCAACATCCTTGATTTGAGGCGCTTGCGAAAACGGAGGAGGAGTTCTCGGTGGTGGAGGCGTGTAAGTGCGCGCGGTTGCGGCTGATGTTTCGGCCGCATAAAAGAGCCAGCGAGAACCCATGATGAAGTGCTGTTCGCGAACATATCGAAGAGTCTTCAGGTTGTCTGCATCAAACATTCGTTCCAGCAAGCTGGAAACTGCTAGAAGGTTTTGTGGAGAGGGAACCGTCAAAACTTCTTCTGCGATTTCCCGGTCCGTAAACGTTTCGCGCCGGTTTGCGCGCCGAACAAACGCAGACCCGACAGCGCGTTCAATCAATGTTCCTTCTATTTTTCCGGAACCGGAAAGAAAATTACGAAGTTTATCCCAGAAGCTCACGCTTATTTACTCCAGCTTTTTGAGGAGATCCCGTTTCCAACTTCGAGCTTCAGGACCGTGGCCGATCACCGAGGCGGGCACTTGCTATCGTAGCTGGAAACGCTCCGGGTTGTTCTGGTGGGGGGACGATAGCAGGTGTCCCGCCAACAAGAATATCGGTCGCGGGTAAGGATGGTAGACGAATCTCCACCGCGGCGGAACGCCGCAGTATATCGGGCTTGGAGAAACGGGACCTCCCCGCAAAGCTGGACCATTTCATGCAAAATCCTTTTGATGCACGGTGAGCTGCAGCGCAAGCAAATGCCTGCAAGGACCACCACGCAATCGGTTTTTGAAAAAATAACTGCAAGAACACTTTGCGCGCGAGTATGCGCCATCCGAATCAAGAATGCCTTCACACGTAACCTTCTCCACTTTTGCAACAAGCGCTCTTCGTCCGGCCGATAACGCCTCCTCCCTTTGAATGCGCACCATTTTCTGGGCATGCATCCACTTGCCCTGCGCAAGCTCCGGATGCTCCGGACCAATCACCGCTTCTGAAAGAGCAACCGGCATGACCTGACGGTATCTGTATACTTGCTTCGTAATGTCATAAATGACCTGTCCCTGGCGCGCCAGCAAATTCATGGAGCCCAGCAAGGTCGTATCCGATGTGCCGGTGACGCGATGGAGATCGGCGAACGTTGCTGTCTCCGAATTCAAAAGATGCCTGCCGGCAGAATTCACCACTTGAGCATCCGGTTTGTATGTCGCCGTCATCAACTCCAGCGCAGCGCTCGAAGTCCAATCGTTCCTGGTCCATCCGGAAAGAGCGAGTAGGAATCGCATCTCGCCCATGTAGACGATCCAGAAACTCGGCAAACCGGAACCGAGCAAACCGACTTCAATTTTCTCCGCAAGCGGAAGCAAACGGGCCAGCACCATCAAACGCCTGCGCCCCCAGACTTTGACCTGTTCCTCGCGCGGCCCCTCATATATATGGCCGTGCGGTTGAATCGTCACACCCCACGGATCGAGAGTTAATACAGGAGGTACGCCGGGAGTGAGCTTGAAGCGGATGGATCGCGGTCCGGTTTTTTCACGATGGCGTTTCAGATACGCAAGAATGGAATACACAGATTCGACCGGGAGTGTAACGCGCCGCATCGGGAGAGTCATTGCGGATTGAATCTGGCCAAACCCGCGAAGCCAGGAAGGAGGCAAATCAATCTTCTCTTCGCGATAATCCGCGCTTGCTTCCAACTTCACTTCAAAGCCGGCGGGATCAACCAGCAGCCTTGTTTGTCTGTATGTGCGCAACTTTTGAAAGTGATCGTACAAAGCGAGCGAATAATCCACATTCGTGGTTCCGGTTTCCGTGCGTCCGTTTCCACCGATCGCGTTGCGGTCTACAAACAGACAGCCATAACTCGATTCATCTTTGGAAAACGCTTCGAAGTAGACGACATCCGATGCAACAGTCACCACAGGATCGCAGGGCACAAGTGCGCGGAACAACTCGGGATCGTGGCGCGCCATTTCGTTCGCCCATTTTCGTCTCGCGGTCCAGTAAACGTCGTGCATTTTGTGGAACTCATTTTCAAGCCCTGCGGGAACAGGTTCCTTCGAAATTTTTTCAAGCTCCAGCTTCTTTTCCCGGTCCTGCACAATGCGGAAGAGTTCCTGTTCCTGTTGCTTCTCTTCTGCTTTCCACTGCAGATACGCAGTTTTATCTTTCTTGTGGAAGCGTTGATCGCTGACGACCACATCGTGCAATGAGCTAATCGCTTCGCGGAATCGCACCGGATACAAAAGCTCGCCATCGAAGGAAAGGGGCGGGCGCGCAAGATTCGGCGAAAAGCTCAGCACAGATTCTTTGCCGGAAGAGCGCATCTCGCTTCTACCGAAATAGCGGAGGGCCATCAGCATCAGGAGACCTCCGCAAACAACTTCAGCTCCGGCAATCGACGCTCAATCGCGCTTTGCAGTCCTGGAGATTCAAACGCGCATCTGGCCAGCGCTGCAAGCGCATTTCTACGCTCCGGCGGACGAACGCTACGCAGCATGACTCCGAGCAACGGTAACAGCGAATCCGCGCTGTCAGCATTTTGGATGATTCGCTCTGTGATCTGGCGTATGACAACACGCTTCGCTTTGCTTCCGCTGTGAATCGCGAGAAGCGACGATGTCCAAACTCCCTGGACCGTTTCCAGATGAAGCACCTTCTGCAACATTTTTAGATGGAGGACGAGCCACGATCGAACATCAGGATAGGGCGATTCTGCAAGCGCCGCCCAAAGCGAGGTATCTTCCGGATAGAACTCGGCCATCAAACTCAATCCCGCAGCTCTCGTTTCGGCGTAGGCGGAATCGGCCAGATCCAGCACAAGCTCCGATTTCAAAAAAGTGGATTGGCGCAAAACACTTTTGATCCATTCCACTGCAGCAGAACGAACAGTTGCGACACTGGCGTTGCAAAGACGCAATAGAGCGCGAAGCGTATCTTCATCACGGACCGGCTTCGAACGGGCCCAGTTCAAACCGAGCTCCGCAACGGCAGCGACCCGCGCCTGCGCGAGATCGACGCACTGTTCGAGAGTCACGCGTTCCGGATGCACATGCTCCATCATCAATTCGCAAATCACCGGCAGAATCGAAAGATTATTGTTGTTTAACAATTCAAGCCATTCGGACACCGTTACATTCGGAAGTCCTTCCGCATGCTTCAACATTTCTGCGCCCAGCTCCTGCGCTTCTTCATGGATGCTGGAAAGCATCGTGCGAATCTTCTGCACTTCGATGCCGCGGATCTGCTGGTCATAATCGCGCTTCAGCAATGTGGATGCCCAGACACGCACGGTTCTGGATTGCGCGTGAAGCACCAGATGCAGAATTTCGTGAAAGGCATTCTGCCAGGCGGCCGGGAAAAAAGGAAAAGGCTTCAGATCGCCCAATCGTGCGCCTGCGGCAAGTCGAACGCCGTGCGCTTTTCGTTGAATCACGGGAGCTCCCCAGTAGAGCACGTGCATCAGGGACCAGGAGTCGATGAGCTGCTGTGGTTTTTCCAGATGCTCATCCTTATATAAACTCAGAGTCTGGCGGATCACGCGGCCGTAACGTTCCGGATCTTTGAATGCAATCTTGCGGAAATAGCGAAAGACGCGACGGCAAAGATAGATGCGCGTGCGGCGTGAAAATCTGTCGGATGTGTATTGATTGCCCGACTTTGCCGCTCTGGACGGAACGGTAGGATCGGGAACTGTGATGTAACGCGAAGTGCGCTCTCTGGTTTGCCAGTTGTATTCCCACTTCTGAATGATGTCATGCTTCACCAACCTGTCGAAGGCTACGAGGAAGTGGGCCATCGCCTCATCATCGCTCGCAGCTTCGGCCTGCTTGAACAGCGATTTTACGAGGGCGCGATGATTCCAACGATCGCATCCATCATCGATATAGGAGAGCAGGGTTTCGCGAGCAAAGTCCCGTTGATCCGCGTACCAGGTCTCCGCAAATGATTTTAGTTTACGTTCCGAACGGGATGCGAAAAGCTCACCGAGAAAGCGCGAATCGCCTGATTGATAATACTCATCCACCAGTAAAGTCGAACCACCAGTTCCCTCTGGCATTCCCGAAGTCCCCCTGTGAAACTAAAAGTCCTACTTTGGATCGACGATATCCGCACCTAAGTAGATTGTCAAGAGGAAACAAGGAATTCAACTCAAAAGGAAGGAGTAGGATTACAGGTGCAAGCTTTACGCCGCCGCCGGGCTAGCATGCACCACTTCGTTTGAAAATTCTTTGTCGCAATACAAAATTTACCAGCATCTAATTCTGATCCAGGGTTATCGCATCGGAGGCCTGTTCAGGCTGCTCACTTATGGTTGAAGAGGGAGTGGGAATCGCATGGCCAAACACCTTTTGCAATTCTGCGCGCATTTCGCCTACAGATGTATAGCGGTCTGCCGGATCTTTTCGTAGAGCCTTTAGAATAACCGCTTCAAGATCGGCTGATATTCCCGGCTTCACTTCTGAAGGTCGCAAAGGCTCTTCTCGTAACTGCTGGAAGCCGATCGCAATTGCTGAATCTCCGGTAAAGGGAAGCTTTCCAGTAAATATCTCATACAAAATAATTCCGAATGAATAAATGTCGGCGCGTTCATCCGCTCTCTTGCCGGAAACCTGCTCCGGCGCCATGTATTCGGGTGTGCCAAGAATCAATCCTGTTGCAGTCATTCCTTCTTGATGAGCACACGAAGCCAGACCGAAATCAATAATCTTCAACTGCCCTGCATTATTGATGATGATGTTTTGTGATTTCAAATCTCTGTGAATCACTCCCTGCCGGTGTGCACTTTCAAGACCATCGCAAATCTGAAATGCAATTTGAGCTCCCTGAGCCATCGAATATGCGCCGTTCTGTTTGAGAAGCTCTTTCAAAGTGCTGCCTGAAAAAAATTCCATCGAAACAAAATGGAGTCCTTCAGAGTCGGAGATATCATGGATCCTGATAACGTTCGGATGCGTGATTCGCCGCGCTGCGGATACTTCCCGTTTTAGACGTTCCAGTGCATCGGTGTTGGTCCCCAATAGCGGCGAAAGAACTTTGATCGCCACCTGCTCTTTTAGTTGTTTGTCATAGGCCTGAAAAACAATTCCCATTCCTCCACGACCCAGCTCTTTCAGGATTTGAAATCGCTTCTCCAATGCCGATGATATATTCAGAAAGACAGTAGGCATCTGACTCTGACCGATGCTTTCCGAAGTTGTGATTTTTCCTGAAGAGAGCGCCTGTTCCATCTGCGAATTGAGCTCAGCGTCCAGCCGGCACATCAGAGCTTCCAGATTCTCGATCCGGTCCATCGATTTCTTCCAATTGGCCGACTCCAGTTTTTCCTGATCCATTCCTTTTAAAGCCGCAGACTTCAAAAAATCTATAAGCTGTGGGAGCCCAAGAGAGAGCAGAATCACGAGAGCTCCAAACAAAAGAATAGTCATGTTCTGGCTTTTCGAATACAGCACGAGTGAAACGATGGCGATTGGCATAACCATCCACCCTGTTCCAAATTGATCTCTAGAACTATGTGATTTCTCTCTTTCCTTTTGGGCCATTCCCATCCTCTTCATGTTCCAATATATTACGGATTGCGTCGGATGGAGTTCTCGGAGTTTGAATTTTCAGCCATGCTGACTTAATTTCAAGGAGTACTCAAATAGGTTCAGGAAGATGCGTCTACCAAAAGGAACATTGCTCGGTCCCTATCAAATCTCGTCGTTTATCGGCGGAGGCGGTATGGGCGACGTGTATCGCGCTTTTGATACACGGCTTGCAAGAGATGTTGCTTTGAAGGTTTTGCCCGAACATCTTGCAGCCGACGGTCAATTCGTGGATCGCTTTCAAAAAGAAACTCGCGCTTTAGCTGCGCTTTCCCATCCCAATATTCTCTCCATTTTTGACGTCGGGAGAGACCAGGATTGCATCTTCGCGGTCATGGAATTGCTGGATGGAGAAACGTTGCGAGCACGATTGGATCGGTCGCCGCTTGATTCGGAAAAGGCGCTGGAGATTGCAACTGAAATCGCTTACGGCCTGGTTGCCGCTCATTCCAAAGGGATCATTCACCGGGACCTCAAACCTGAAAATGTTTTCCTGATAGCTGAAGACCGTGTAAAGATTCTGGATTTCGGCCTTGCCCAACTTCGGGTCGAACCAGTTGCTGGAGCAGTTTCTCAATTAAAAACCCAGCCGGGACAAACAAAGCCTGGAATGCTTCTGGGTACGGTCGGCTATATGTCTCCGGAACAGGTGAAAGGAATGGAAGTCGATGCCACCACTGACCTCTTTTCATTCGGCAACCTCTTCTGCGAAATGCTGACCGGGAAAGCTCCCTTCCTGAGGAACACGGCTGCAGAAACCTTCGCTGCAATTTTGAATGATGATCCACCTGCGAGCCTGATAACTGACACCGGTCCTGTGCCTGTTGAACTCCGGCGTATCGTTCTCTTCTGTTTGCAAAAAAATCCCGTGGATCGTTTCCACTCCGCGCGAGATTTGTATGTGGCGCTCAAAATGCTGTCGCATGGCTCCAGTGTAGTTTCCAGCATTCCCCAGTTTGAAACCGCTAAAAGCAAGCGACCACGCAGAAAAAAGAAGGTCGATTCTGTGGCTGTACTTCCCTTCTTAACCGAGGGCTCAAATCCGGAAATGGAATATCTGGGCGGTGTTGCTGAAACAATCATCAACACACTGTCCCAGACTCCAAAACTTCGGGTCATGGCTTACGGCACTGTCCTGCGTTATGCCGGAGGCAATGTGGATCCGTTACGTGCCGGGAGAGAACTGAACGTGCGAGCTGTATTGAGTGGAAGAATTGTCAAGCGAGGAGATGCGCTTGACATCCAGGCGGAGCTCATTGACGTTATGGACGGAGCGCAGCTCTGGGGAAAACGTTACAGCGCTGAAATTTGTGAGGTTTGCGGCGTCGAAGAGGAAATTGCAAAAAAAATCTCCGATAAGCTCCGCATTCATCTTACCCAATCGGAGCAGAAACGGCTGAGCCGCAAAATGACGGCAAACAAACAAGCCTACGATCTGTATTTAAAAGGAAGATACTTCTGGAACAAGAGGACCGATGAGGGACTCCGAAAAGCGAAGGATTTTTTTGAACAGGCAATCTTAGAAGACTCGAGTTTCGCGCTTGCGTATTCAGGATTGGCGGACACCTACTGGATCCTGGGAAGCTACGGGTTTATCCGTCCAAGAGATGCTTATCCACATGCGAAACAATATGCAATAAAGGCGCTGGAATTGGATTCCGGACTTGCCGAAGCTCACTGTTCGCTCGCCGAGTTCCTCTTCCGCTACGATTGGAACTGGGACGAATCAGTAAAAGAATTCGAGATCTCTCTGAAATTGAATCCTGGATATGCAACTGCTCATCACTGGTATGCAGTTGCTCTCGTCCTCTTTGGCAAATTTGAAAAGGCAGTGGAGGAGATTAAGAAAGCCAGAGATCTCGATCCATTCTCTCCAGTGATCAACTGGAGCATGGGATACATCTATTACTACGCCCGTCAATACGACAAAGCGATCGAACAATTCAGATACACTTTGTTGCTTGATCCTACCTTCTTCCGGGCCTCGACGGACATCGCCATGGCTTATGTGCAAAAGTCCATGTTCGAGGAAGCCGTCGTGGAAATCGAAAAAAGATCCATTGAGTCTGAATTGACTTCATGGATTCTTTCGTCCGTCGGATATACATATGCCATGGCAGGACGAATACAAGAGGCAGAAAAGATGATTGAAGAATTAAAAGATTCCAATCGCCTGCCATACGTTTCTTATTACGCTGTCGCTGTTGTGTATGTCGGACTCCGAAGGGACGAAGAGGCACTCGACTGGATGGAACGCGCATTTGAGGAAAGAGAGGACGCGATGACGAGCATCAAGGTCAATCCCCGGCTGGATCCACTCCGTTCCAATCCGCGTTTCAAAAAACTTGTGGAGCACATGGCTCTACCATAGCTGAATTAATTCGAGTGGAGTGGCTCTTAAGTACTACTGACGTTGAACTTCTTGTTTTTTTAGAAGGATTTTCGCAAAAGGATATTAAACCGCAGAATATCGAACAAAGGAACTCCGAACCGCAGAAGT
>JAKEFK010000259.1 GCA_022616075.1 bacterium | reverse complement strand
TCACTTAAAGAAAGAATTATGAGTGGAACAAAGGCAGCCTAACAAACAACCTGGAGGAGCGATGCATCCTTCTTTTTACAGGAAAAATGGGACTTGACCCACGACAACCACATTGGCCGATTCCATTAAGTATGTGACACAAGACGGTCAACAGATGGATGCAAGGACGGCTGTATGGAACACGTTCTTTGACATGTACCGAAATATCGCGCTTGAATCCGTTCAGCCATCATCGAAGGGACAGAAGGTTGTCCGGTGGGTCGGGAACTTCATCGGACTTGGGGGTGTGATCGATGCCGCTCACATCCTTGGCTTCATCGTAAGTCCGGCCGGCATCACATCGATCATGTTCATTCTGACTACTCTTTTAGTAGCATTGTTCTCCTACATACTGGACGCCGGCGCCGACATTCTGTTGATGATCCTGAGACTCGTTGGACCCATAGCTCTTTGCTTTGGTCTGATCCGGAGCACCCAACATATCGCGTGGGGATGGCTGCAGAGATTTATCGAAGTATGTCTGTGGAAGCTTGTTTATGCAATTTTCATTGTTGGGATTGCCACCATTTTTGAACGCCTGGGACAGGTTGCATTCGATCCTTCTTACTATCAAGACCTGGATACACTGACTGGCCTGCAATGTAGTTTCACTGCGATGCTTCTTTCCATTGTCGTGGGCATCGTTGCCCTTTTTATGCTGGCAAGCATCCCAAGTATCTGTGCAAGTCTGGTCGAAGGTCGCTCTGCCGGAATGGGCACAACAGTGTCTCTCCTGTTAGGAGCCGCTGCATACGGCGCCATGTCTGTGGCGCGGCGCGCAGCGGCGTCAGCAGGCACGCGCCTGCGCGGAGGCGGCAACAATGGATCAGGGGGCGTAAAGGACGCTGTTGATAAGCAAAAACAGGCAGATCGCTTAGGCAGGAAAGTTGATTCTGAGAGGCAGAACTATCATCAGATGCAGCAGAAAGCAGCGGCAGGACTTGCATCTCCGCAGGCGATGCAAAAGGCGGGAGAAAAACTCGGAACGCTGATTGGGCAGCACAATACTGCGCAAGCCCACGCGATTGCGGCAGCTGCACGAATCACAACGCCCATGCTGAAGCAAGCAGCCGATAACATCAAGTCGGCTGAAAGAATGAAGCAAGATCTCGCCACACTGTCCGCTGCCGTTCAAAAACTGCCTGACAGCCCGTTGAAAGATCAGGCCCTTGCGGCACTGAAGAGCATGCAGGAAGCAGCCGACAAGGCAAAAGCGTTTGCTGAACAAGCAACAAAGCATGCGGCGGCAACAGGAACTGCAATCCAGGGGCACCTGGAAAAGGAAGCTAAAAAATCTCTGGATCAAGCGGCTGCAGCGGCCGCGGCTTCGAACGCCATGCTGAAAGCAGCCCGGGATGAAGGAGGTAAGCTGGCAGGTTTAGCGAACGAACTTGGAATAAAGTTTTCCGCCGGCGGACAGAATCCGAACAATTTGATTCAGAACGCGATTGATAAGCAGAACATCGCCGCCAGCAAACAGCGTGAGGAGATCGCTGCTAAACAGGAGCTGCAACGGGTTCAGGACCTGGCGCGTCAAGGAAACGCTTCACCTACAGATGTGAAGAACACATCAGAAAAATATGGTGATGCTCTGGCGGAAGCTCGTGCCGCCAGGAGAGATGCAGTGGCGGCGATCTCATCTGTGACGAAACCCGTAAGCGCAGAAGCGAAAGAGGATCTTAAGGCCGCTTCACAAATAGAGAAGGACGCTGTCAAGTTGCAAAGCGCATTTGCAAAGACTCCCGATAGCGCAGTGAAACAAGAGGCACAGAAAGCGCTTGCAAATACTCAGAGGGCGACTGAGACAGCGAGAATTCAGGCGAATGAGGCAAGGCGAAAAACGGCTGCGGCAGCATCAGCGATCAAAGGTGGAGACGCACAAAAAGCGCAAGAATATATGAAGGCAGCGCGCGAATCCTTGACAGCATCACGTGAAAGCTTGAAGGAGGCAGCAATCCACGCCCAAAAAGCGGACGCGATCGCCAGGTCTTTGGGTATTAAACCTGATTCAGACGGACCGGGCGGCGGAACCGGTGGGCCGAAAGGTTCAGGCCCGAACGGATCCGGCGGATCTGGCAGCGGTTCCGGTCCGAAGAATTCAGGGTCCGGTGGTTCAGGTGGTCCCAATGGAAAGGGCGGATCAAGCATGAGGAGTTCCGGTTCCGGCGGAGGAATGACCAACTCTGGAGGATCGCAGTCGTCAAACTTCAAGACAGGCGGCCCCAGTGCAGGTCCCACAACCCAAGCCAAGTTCGGAAACAGTACAAATGTTGTAGGAGGCTCCGTCATTCCGAAGACTTCAACTGCAGACGGATCGAACGGGTCAAAGATCGCAGGAGTTCCTGTTCCGTTACAGAGCGGCGCCGTGTCGAAAGTACGGACTTCCGATTCAACTTTACCTGCTCCAACAAAAAGTTCGGGCAATGGAAACTCCCCTGCTTCCGCCGGTTACTTCCAAAAGAAACATGAATCAGACGTCGGCCTCACCAAGAATGCGAGCTCATCTCCGAATCCGATTTCCAGTTCAGGGAATTCAACTGGTTCTAAAAGTCCTGCTTCTATTTCAGCGAATTCGCGATCTTACGTACCCGATAACTCAAAAGGTAATCCGGGCACTTCCGGGTCAACGGAAAACAAAAACTTATCTTCGCGCGGTTCACGCACGAACGAGTCTTCCACCGGCGATCGAAAAAACAAAACGACAGCACCGGGCACGCAATCATCATCAGCTAATCCGACAACGGGAGTCGTTTCGCCAAAGTCAGAAAAGTCGACTGAAGTTTCGCAAATGCAAAACAAAGCGCAAAGCGACTCCTTCAGCTGGAATCACACACCTGTTTCTTCAAAATCACAGAAAGTGTCCGATCCCCCGGCAAAAGAATATCGCGAGTCTGGCGCTACTCCAATAAAATCCGGCGCTTCAGAGAAGACGGGCCCTTCAAAGGCCGGGAAAACCGAAAAGGAATTGCCTGCTGATCACACTCGTTCAGTTAGCAGTGGGAGATTCGACAAAAACAATCAAACGATGGGTCCCAAAGACCCGCCAACTTCGCATCATGGAAGTATCAATGACCGTAAAACAATTGGATCAAGCTTCGTTCCAACGTCCGGTAAATTGGAATCGAAGAGAGATGCATCAAGCGATTCTACTGTCCCAAGAGATTCCGTTGGAAAATCAACGCGAACCATTTCTAGCGGGAAGGAACAAGCCGATAGCCATGAGATCGTCAACAAAAATAACACTTATTTGGCAAGTACACATGAAGGGAGCCCTGTCAGAGAATCCACAAAAAATTTAGTGGGATCATCCGGTGTCGTAGAAACGAAAGGTTCGAACCAGAAAAACAACAATCCGTCATTCAAGGGCGATCAATCCAGAACGGGGATTCAATCACTTCCTTCGCCTAATTCTGAAGCCGACGGCTGGTCATCTCGCTCTTATAACCTCGACTCACACTCCAGTTCAACCAAATATGAAGGGAAGAGCGCTTCTGGCGATCGTGAGCGAGACCAAAACCGATCAGGAAATCACGAACCCAGGCGATCGGTTACTCAATCTCTCAATAATGAAGCAGCGGAACACTGGGTTCGCTCCGCAAGCCAGAAGCAAGTCGAAGCTTTGGACCGGAGCCTCAATCGCATCCAGGCAAGCCCCGCAACGAATTACCCGGAAGTACGAATTGATTACAAGGCAAACAATGGCAAAGAGCCTCTTTCTGAAAGCAGCGGTCTTAGAGCTGCCGCAGAAAAACGCTTCTCCGAGAAATTCGGCGGAATCGTCAAGGAGTGGCGTTACGAAAAAGACAACGGCCAACTTGTTGGCCATGGATTCCGGAAGGTGGATCCGCGAGAACTGAATCTGAATCACCCTCCTGAGACATACTACGTAAACGGCTTGAAAGCAATCAAACCGGAACCTCAGCTAAGAATTGTTGAGAATCAAGAGTCGCCGCACAAGAAAGATCAGAGCCGAAGTGGAAACGACGAGATACATTTTAAGCCTAGCAATCAAATGTCAACATCGACGTTTGACGCGCGCAAGCACAGCAGCGACTGGGTGGAATGGGCACGAAAAGAAAAGCCGGATCTAGTCAGAGACAATTGGCAAATCTTAATTCCATCTGAATCTTCAAGAGTGCTAAGAGTCGATACGCCGGAGGATGTCGCAAGACTTCTTGCGCACCCCAAATACAGTATGGAAGCTCCTGGTGGAAGCGGACGGGTGCCGAATTTGAAAGCGATTGCTAGGGACTTTGACGGATTCTCAGTCGGACACGAAGTTGCGACTCAAACCGCGAATAATTTTTCCGCATATCCCGCCGAATCGACTGTCTGGTTCAACGCGGCATTCGATGAACAATACAGCATCAAACCACACAACATCAAGGTTCCAGCGAACAAAGATCTTTCGCGACAAAATGAAACTGAAGAATCACCGAAGCAATCAGATTCTCCATTCAAACAAGATGATCTGGAGCGCGATAGAGGACTAAGACGATCCGTCGAAAAGGTCATCAACAAACTGCTGTCGAAGAAGGATAAGCAGCATGAATAGTAAGCACGCGCTCCTGGTGTTTGCGATCGCGCTCACAGTTCTACTGCTTTGGGGATCCAGAACTGATGCCGCTGAGCAGGATTGCACTCAACAAACGCCGTCCCTCCTTACATTGATGGCAAACCAGATTGATCCAAAAGTGGCAGAGTTACGAGATGCAAGTCTAACTTACCTCGTGCCTCCCTTGATCGGCATTGCCATCATCGCAATGTTTTTTGAACATTTTCGCGGTCGCATGGATTACCAGGCTTTGCTTTTACGAATTCTGGTTGTGCTAATACTTCTTCACAATTACACAGCCACAAACAATTTCCGTGACATTATTCGGAATACAGCAAATTCGTTGGCATTCTCCATTACCGGGAACAACAATCGAGCAGAAGCAATCTTTGAAAACCTGTACGTCATGCTTATGGGGCTCGATGCCGCCGGATATAACAATATTGCTGGCAATGCCACAGCCGCATTCGCATTGCTGACCACGCCCGCAGGCATGACCATGATCCTTTTTGCGATTACATCGATCATCGTTGCTGTCCTCAGTTATGTGCTGGACGTTGGCACCAGCATCTTGCTCCTGGTTTTGGACATTTTGGGACCGCTCGCACTGCCTTTTGGAATTCTAACAACGACGAAGGATATTGCATGGGGCTGGATTTACAGATACGCAGAGGTCGCATTCTACAGAGTTCTCTATTCCATATTTATGGTCGCCATTAGCACTTGCTATGCTCTGCTGGCAAAATCATTCAGCCTCCAAAATCTCCTAAAGGACGATCAAATGACTCAACTCAGTTGCATGTTCTCTGCAACAATCCTTGCGGTTGTGATCGCCGCAGTTTCGATCTTCTGTCTTTCGCGGATTCCATCTCTTGCCGCCGGCCTTATCGAAGGCGGGTCTGTCGGAGAAAGCTTCAACGCGATGCGTGATGTCGGCCCCGAAAGAATGCTCGATCCGGAGTTCAGAAAGGCGAAACGCTTCGCAAGGCAGTGATACTGGTGCCCAGTTCCATCTTGGCCCAGACCGCAGGAAGGATGGTTTCTGCTGCTGCCGTTGGTTAACCGTTTTCAGCAGGAAGGTGAACTGCCGCAGAGAATATATTTCAAACCCGCCATTCACTAGTATAATAACGACTGCCCATGAAGAAGACAGGATTACTGCTTTTACTGGTCTGGGGTTTCCTCTCTGTTTCTCCTTCTCTTGGGATCCTGAGCGAAAGAACCTGCGGCAAAGAGTGCAAAGATCATTTCTGTCCGATACGAAATAAAGCTGCACAAAATCTTCCCAAGAATGAAAATATCCATTCTTCTTCATCCTGTCATAACTCACCAAAAGAGAATACTTGCGTCTTGAAAGCTGTTTGCAATCATAAAGATGAGGATTTCCTTTTCGCCTTTCACGCTATCTTGCCTGTCTTGGACACGGGTCAAGCATTCGTGTACGAATTTCCCCGACAAGCAGGAATTCTTTTCCCTGAGTTTTTGTTGTCGAATATCACCACTCCGCCTCCCAAAACGCCGCACCGATCTTAACGTCGATTCAGTTCTATTTCGAAGCCGTCAAACAAATTAATAAAGGAGTGTCATAATGCGTGTATTTCGGGGTTTCTCTGCTTATTGCATTTGCTTTCTTCTTATTTTTGTGTCGCGGGCGGCCGTCGCGGATCATCCTTCAGCAGGTTTCGGTGCCGATTCAACGGGTCCGATTGTCACGGTTGGCGCAATTACTCTTAACAAAGGACAGTGGTCCTTCTCTTCACGGCTGGAATACTTGGATCTCCAGACGTTCACCGATGATCAGCTCATCGAGTTTGCCGAACAAGATCAGCATATCCATAGTACAAGTTCGGTCGTGACAACTTTCCTGAATGTGGCCTATGGTATAACGGATGATCTTTCTCTCAGCTTTCGAGTCCCTTATGTAGCAAGAAACGATATACGAGAAGCGGAAATCGAAAATCATGAACATGAGCGACGTGCAGAGAGTAACCAAGAAGAGGCCGAAATTCACCATGGGAACTCAAGAGGCATCGGTGATGCGCTAGTGTTCGGACAATATCGTTTCATGCAAAACGAGGAATCCGGATTACAAGGAGCGCTACTCGCGGGCCTGAAATTTCCATCCGGCCTGACGGGCGAAACAGATTCCGAGGGAGTTACCTTTGAAACAGAAACATCAGCCCGGTTCCGGCTCAACTGACCTACTCGCAGGACTTGCATTCTCCAAGAAACTTTCCAGAGCTTCGCGGATTTGAATGTTCCTTATACTGCTACAACGGAAGGATCGCAGGATACGGAACTGGGTGATCTATTTCACTACAACCTTGCCCTCTCTTATGGATGGAAGGGGCAAGAAGAGCTTCGTCACCATCATCATGATGACGCGAAACATCAAGATGAATCTCATCCTCATTTTATCTGGGACCTGATCCTGGAGCTGAACGGTGAGTGGCAGCAAAAACACAAAATTGCCGGTGTTGAGGATGAAAACACGGGTGGCAACCTTGTTTACGTTTCGCCCGGAATGAGAATCGGGATGTCGGGACAGTGGTCCGCATTCGTGTCGGTCGGTATTCCGCTGGTAAACGATCCAAATGGCAATCAGCACGAGACGAGCTTTCGAATTGTTTCCGGCATTGGCTTTGGGATTCAGTGAGATGGACGCTCGGCGGCTACGGAATTATTCGGTGTTTCGAGCAGTTCCGGCTCTACCTCGCTTCCCAACGCTTCAAACGCATGATGCGGATGGAAAAAACGCTGAGCCAGAAAGGTCGGAGCGTGGCACTGGCAACAGCCACCGCCACAAGAACCGAGAATTGAGCCTGATTGATAATTCCAGCCTGATAACCGAAAAGGGAGCTGATCGTTCTCATGGTTAATCCGGTACTCATCAACAAAGTTGTATACGTTGCTTCTCTGGGGGAGAAAAATCCTCGATGGAGGAAACACACCAACGAACTTTGTAATTAGTTTCACAGCAAGCAGCAACCCCGAATAAACCGGCGTCCGCCCAAAGCAAAGGCAGGGAGATATTCAAGCCTCCATGATGATCTTCCCCGATTTCAGTCCTGGTTAGCCCTGTTTCAACAAGAACTGCATAAACCACGGCTAAAGAAGTTGTACTCAACGCAATACCGGCGATTTGAGCCGCGCGCCAATCCCAATCCAACACTGTACCGGCAGATGAACATCGTTCCTAGGAAAGCCGAAGGAATGAGAGCGATCCAATCGTAAAGCTTTCGTTGGACCTTTCGCGCGGGGAACAACCATTCATGTAGATCCTCTGACCGGTGAGCAAGCAGAACCTGTAGACCCATTAGTCCGATCCAGGGGAGGCGAGTGGGGGCTGAGAAGTTCTCCATTCAAGAAATGGCAGACGACTTTCTCACTATGGCTGCTCGATTTTGATTCAGAGCTTTTGTTTGTTGGAGACGCGGGCATCACTGAACCCAGTCGTCCCAGCCGCCGCACGGGTTTCGAATGGGATAATCATTACAAGGCGTTTCCATGGATGACTCTCGAATGGAACTGGGCTTATTCGCGCGCTCGTTTCCGCGATGTCGATCCGGCCGGCGACCGGATTCCAGGTGCAGTAGAAGGTGTTTTTACGGCTGGAATTTGGATGGAAGGACTTCCGATCAAGTTCAATCCGTTTAAACATTCAGTAGGCATCCTTACAACCAGACAAGGTGGACAGCTCGCTGATTCGTTCTGGGGACGCTTGATTCTTGGAGCTCATCTGCGGTTTTTCGGTCCACGTCCATTGATTGAAGACAACAGTGTTCGCTCGAAATCCTCGACTCTTGTGAATTTATCTACCGGTTACCGTATCAACAAGAACTGGAATACATTTGTAGATATCTTCAATCTGCTGAATTCGAAATCGAGTGATGTCGATTACTTCTACACGTCAAGACTGCCCGGAGAACCATTCGCAGGAGTAGATGATATTCATACCCATCCAGTTGAGCCACTCTCAGTTCGTTTCAGACTTACGGCCAATTTTTAAGGCTTGCTTAACGCTGGTAATCCTTCCTGCTTTCCAGACCAACCCATTCCTTGATCAAGCCGGCTAACCGCATGTTTTCTTCCGGGAGGCGAACCGCAAGCCTGATAAAATTGTCATTAAGCCCGGTGAAAGAGTCACAGCACCGGATTAGGATTCGATGGCGTTCGAGCCAGTGCTGGAGATGCGACCCGGAGCCGCGTAACTTGACCAACAGGAAGTTTGCCGAGGATGGAAAGACTGTGATGCCCTGAATTTTCCGGAGTTCTTCGACAAATTCTCTGCGGGCAGTTTCGTTCTGATCCCGGGTTCTCTCCTCATATAGTAGATCGGTCAATGCCTTCGCTGCTGCGCGTAAAGCAATACTCGAAACGGGCCATCCTTCAATTTGATACTTCAGCCGGGAAGCAAAAATGTGATTACATACGGCATACCCAACGCGCAGGCCAGGTATGGCGTAAAATTTCGTGAGCGACCGGATGACAATGACGTTGGATAAGTTTGAGGCGCCTGGAAGTACACTTGCCTCCGGAGCATAATCGATAAAGGCCTCATCCACAACCAGGCATACCCGGCGAGGCTCCAGCAACGCAGACAGGTTTTCAATATCGCCACGAGACAACAAAGCGCCGGAAGGATTGTGAGGGTTGTTCAACAAAACCAGATCAATGCCGCGTGAACACACCATTGTATGGAGTGCCTCATAATCAGGCTGAAATGATTGTTGTTCCCGCAACAAATAAGAATCCATCTTTGCGCCGGCAGCTTTCACTGCACGTTGATATTCTGCGAACGCCGGATGCAGCAGCAATGCACGTTTCGGCCTTAGTGCGCGCAACACTGCAAAAATCAAAGCCGCAGAACCGTTGCCTATAGTGATGCTCCCGGCCGGTACGCCAAGTTTTTCAGAAAGAATCCCAATCAACCGGGTAGAGTCCGGATACCATCGAATATCGATAGGTGCTCTCAGGAGTTCTTCGATGACACTCGGCTGTGGTCCCGACGGATTGATGTTTGCGCTGAAGTCCAGTATTTCTTCCGGTCTTACTCGCCAACGGCGAGCGGCTTCATGGACTGCTCCACCGTGTACCGCTGAATCTTGATTCAAATTATCTACCATATATATAGGTAAGAAGGCTCAACAGCATCATGAACGAAAGGAGTGAAACCAGCAGGACAATGACAATGGATCGCTTGAGTGATTCGATGTTCAAAGGAACACGCGCTTCACCGAGGTATGCTCCCTGGCAAGCTTCACCACCGTAAAAGTTCAGCCCACCCAAACGCACGCCGAGTGCTCCGGCCATAGCCGCTTCCGGGCGCCCTGCATTAGGACTGGCGTGTTTACCGGCATCGCGCTGCCATACCTTCCACGCGTTCTGCCAATCAAACCTGCACAGAAATGCTGATGCCGTGATCAGAAATGCGGTTATCCGCGCGGGAAAGAAATTTACCGCATCATCCACTCGTGCTGCGAATTTTCCAAAATACCGGTATCGAGTGTCTTGATGTCCGATCATTGAATCCATTGTGTTGATCACTTTGTAAGCAAAAGCTGCAGGGATGCCACCCAAAGCAAGATAAAACATCGGAGCTACGATTCCATCTGAAGCGCTTTCCGCCGCCGATTCAATCGCGGCACGAACGATGTCCGGGACATCAAGGTCGTCAGTGTCTCTTCCTACGATGCGGGAGAGATGACGGCGTGCTCCTTCAATGTGCCCCGATTCAAGCAACCGATAGATACGGCGGACCTCCAGAACGAGACAGTGTGTCGTGAGAGTGGTAGAAGCCAGATAGATTGACGCCAGAAAGCTAGCCGTTTGGTTCCATCGGCCAAGCAAGTGCACAACCCATGCTGTACTGATCCACATAACCGTAATGATTGAAACAGTCAGAAGTAAACCTCCAAAGAACTCACTCCACGGGGTGTGAGCTATTCTCCTGATCATTCTTTCTCCACTATTCGTGATCCAACCAATCAGCCGAACCGGATGCGGCAACCATTCGGGATCCCCAATGATCAGATCCAGCAGATAAGCCGATATAAAAATTGCCGGATTCAATGCATCAAGCCTCCGGAAAACAGTGCTGTGATTTCCGCAATTTCATTTTGCGCTCCCAGTGTGTCCCCGGTGAAACCGCGGATTTTCAGATAGCAATACATGCCGAAAAGCAAAGCCACAGCACATACGATTCCGAATAGATATACGCCGGACCTTCCAAGAAAATAGAACAGGATGATCACACAGAGGAATAACGATGGAACCGCGTGTTTCACAAAGGAACCTTCCGAAAATGCTTTACCGGTGCCTTCCTGCCGCGCATACGGTAAAGTTGTGCAGGTCGCAGCAATCAGCGCACGGCTCAACATTGGAGACATCGCAAGCATGATGAGACTTCCCGCATTCAAGACATGTGAAAAGGCAAGAAACTTCATAAGCAAACTCAGTGAAATGGCGGCAATACCGTAAACTCCGGTCCGCTTATCCTTCATCATCCCCAACACTGATTCGCGATCCGTTCCCGCGCCAAAGCCATCCGCAGTATCGGCTACACCGTCAAGGTGCAATCCTCCTGTGGAAACGAG
This sequence comes from bacterium, assembly GCA_022616075.1. Lineage (NCBI taxonomy): Bacteria > bacterium. The sequence continues at coordinate 30,073 of JAKEFK010000259.1, read as the reverse complement.
TCCGGTAATCACAAGCAGCACTGCTAAAAGATCGAGAGGACAGTGAACCCTCAATAATGCACAGGCAAGAAGCCATTGAAGTAAGCCGAGCAGCAGGCCAGTCACGAAGAACCACCGCAGGCTTGATGAAAAATCCTGCGGCCGGAAATTAAGATTTCGATGGATTCGAAAAACAGTAAGAAACTGAAGGGCGAGCAGGAATGATCTCATTCTTTCTTTCGCGATACTTCCGCTTGCTCAAAAGTAGGCATCTCCCGGAAGAGATCGACTGCCGATTGAATGATGCCAAACGCGAGGGCGGCGCCTGTGCCTTCTCCAAGACGCATGTCCAGATCCAGAATCGGCTTCACATCAAGATGCTGCAAGACAATCCCATAGCCATTCTCCGCCGAAGCGTGGCCGAAAAACATGTATTCTTTCGAAACCGGCGCCAGCGCCACGCTGATAGCGGCAGCCGAACTGCAAATGAAACCGTCAATCACAATGGGAATCCTTTCGGATGCCGCGCCTATGTACAACCCGGAGAGCGCGGCAACTTCAAAACCACCAAAGTGTTGAAGGATCTTCAGAGGTTCCCTGTCAGTGATGTTCCATTTTTTCAAAGCCTCGCGGATGATCTGAGTCTTGTGAACCCTGCCTTTTTCATCCAGACCCGCCCCTTTTCCCGTTACCACATCCGGATCCAAACCGAAAAGCGCAGAATAAATTGCGCTTGCAGCCGCTGTATTTCCAATCCCCATATCTCCGCCTGCGAGAAGCTGTATCCCGTCTCTCTTGGCTTCCTGCGCAAAGCGAATGCCCGCCTGAAAAGCTTCGGTCATTTCTTGAACTGTCATTGCGGGTTCTCGCAGGAAGTTTCGAGTCCCGTTATTGATATGCACGCTGATAAGATCTCTGTGAGAAATGGTGGAAGCGATCCCCATGTCGACAATTTTCAAATCGATTTTGTGCTGTTTTGCCAGCATCGAGATTGCAGCCTTTCCCGCAAGGAAACCACGGACCATCTGAACGGTGACATCCTGAGGATAGGCGCTTACTCCTTCCCTTACGATTCCATGATCGGCCGCAAACACCAGCAGCCTCTTTCTGGCAATGTCAGGAATTTCTGTTCGTGTGATCGCGCAGATCCTTGAGACGATCTCTTCCAGTCGCCCCAGACTCCCTTGAGGTTTAATCAAATTGTCCCAGTGATCCTGAGCTTTCTTGAAAAACAGTGGATCGATAGGCCCGATTTCCGGTATTTTCATTCACACCTCACTTTATATAGAGTGGTAATCCACTGACCATGAAGATCACACAGTGGGCCATCGCCGCAATTCTTTGATTCGTCTTGCCGGCCACATCTCGAAACAGGCGGCCGGAAGCGTGCTCCGGCACAATTCCCATTCCGACCTCATTGGTTACTAAAATTGTAGTAGCTTCTCTGGCCTGAAGTGCCTCACACAGAACGGACACTTCTCTTTCGATCTGCTCTTGATCATAAGAACGCATCAGGAGATTCGACAGCCAGAGTGTGATGCAGTCCACCACCACCGTGTCCGTGTGATTCTCCGTGAGGATTCTTGCCGGCAACACAGGCTCTTCAATCGTTTTCCATTCAGCGCTTCTTTCCAACCGGTGCTGGCGGATCCGTTCTTTCATTTCCTGATCCAATGCTTCGGCTGTTGCAAGGAAGATCCCGGGGCGCGCTGAGGCCAGACGCAGAGCCTGGGCGCTTTTTCCGCTTCTGGCGCCGCCGGTTATGAGTACAATTTCCGCTTTTGCCATTGTCGCCAAAATTTTTGGAAGGATTGTAGACTCTCTGTCAAATGATCGAGCTGAAAGACTTCCAAGATGACCGTCTCCCGGTACCCGAGCTCATCCATTACTTGAAATAACTGCCTGGTGCTTCGCCTGTCTTTGCTGGAAAGTCCGTTGTGATCGATGCCATTTTTTAATCCGTGCAGATGAACCACCCTGGTGGTTTTGAGATATTTCTTGATATGACGCTTGACGGGAAAATGATTCACGCGCAGATGCCCGATATCGATGCAGGTTGCAAAGCCATAGTTCTCCACGAGGTCCGCAACCCATGAAAACGGATACGACAGATTTTCTACGCACAGCAACTGTGGATCGATGCCGGAGGCCAGTAGCTCTTCTGTAGATTTACAGAGCTGGTCCCGCCAATTCCGTAAATCGTTGAACGGTTTTCCATCCGGGTTGCGGCTTGCATAATGAAAAATGAAGCGACGGCATTGCAGCTCAATACCCACTTCGTAGATATGCCGGATCATCGCTACGGAGTTTCTGCGAATCGTTTCGTCTTCATGTCCGGGATAGGCATCGAGCGGTAGATGAATCGAATAAGAAATGTTCTTCTGCTCCGCAAGCTGATTCAATTGAAGGATGGTGGAGTGATCACGAATGTTCGAATGGTTCTCTCCTTCGAAAAGCAAAAGCTGGACTTCATCCAGAAAGTCTCCCAGCAGTTCCACATTGGGAACGATTTCACCCTGATAAATATAGGATGTAGTTCCCAATCGAAACGGGAAACTGCCTTTCATTCCATGAAAAGCGCTCAGCAGCTTGCGGGCTTCCTGAATGGACGCTTTCATATTTTTTTCTCGATGATGCGGTACAAAAGATCCATGTCGATGTTCTTCCGGACCATTGCCGCCAATTCCTGATATGCCAGATCCGGATCGATGGAAAGTACGTTAAGGGGTTCCCAGCCTTTCTTTTTGCGGATCCGGTTTAAGAACCATCTACGAAATTCGGGTTGATCGAAGATCCCGTGAATACTGGATCCATAAATATTCCTGGCCGGATCGGAATACCCTTCCGATCTCACTGGCGAGCGTCCATCCCGTATCAGAAAGAAAGGTGTGTACGAACTTTCGAATCGAACCGAGCCATGATGAATCTCGTAGCCGCGCATTGGAAGCGATGTTTCAAACAGGTCCCCGGAAACCTGCCTTGTTTCCTTTTCCTGTTGAAAAACAGTGCTCGAAGGAACCAAACCGATCCCGTCTGCTTCTTCAGTCAGGGATTCAACTTTCAGAGGATCGAAAATCTTTCTGCCAAGCATTTGAAAGCCGGCGCAGATGCCCAACAGGGTCGTCTCCTGCGGCTTTTTGCTGAGGAATTCTACAAAACCCGCATCTCTTAAATAACCGAGATCCGCTATTGTGGACTTACTGCCGGGAAGGATGATCAAATCAGCACTTTCGCAATCAGCCACGCTGCTCGCATAGCGCAAGGCCACATCAGGCTCCTGCTGAAAGGCATCGAAGTCTGTGAAGTTGGAAAGATGAGGAAGCAGGATCACCCGGACGCGGATCGATTTCTCAGAATCGCGATCAAAAGTCTTTTTTGAAAGCGAATCCTCTTCCGGCAGATTAAGTCTTTTCCAGAACGGAATCACTCCCAGCGCCGGTTTTCCTGTTCGCTGTTTCAGATAATCAATGCCGGATGTAAGGAGTGAAGCATCTCCGCGGAACTTGTTGATCAAGAACGCCGCAATGTTATCGCGCTCCACCGGATCCAACAGCTCCATGGTGCCGACAAAAGAGGCGAAAACGCCGCCTCGATCGATATCGCCAACCAGAACAACAGGCGCAGCGGCTTCCGCGGCAATTTTCATATTCACGATGTCCTGTTCCTTCAAGTTGATTTCAGCAGGACTGCCTGCCCCTTCGATGACGACGATTCCATAGTCTTGCTTTAACCGTTGCAGGCTTTCCAGCACCCGTGGGAATATCTCCTTCTTAAAAGCAGCGTATTCGGCAACGGACATATTTTTTACAGGTCGCCCGCGAAAGATGATCTGGGCTTCCGTATCATGATTTGGTTTCATGAGAATCGGGTTCATGTCAACATGCGGTTCGATTCTGCACGCCGAAGCCTGCATGGCTTGCGCCCTTCCAATTTCCCCGCCTTCTGGAGTGACATAAGAGTTGAGAGCCATGTTTTGAGCTTTAAAAGGAGCAACTCGCCAGCCGTCCTCATGAAGTATCCGGCAGATGGCGGCGGTCAGCACGCTTTTCCCAACGTGAGAAGCGGTGCCTTGAATCATGAGAGTCTTACCCGGCATGTTTTTGGGCCGCCTGTACAAATCGATGCGCCAGCTCGGGCCTGGCGAGAAAATGCAAGTGCACGTACGACGCAATCACACTGCCGACACGCGCGCCTTCGTAGCGCGATTCTTTTTGAAATGCATTCGGCAGCAGCTCGTATGCCGGCGGCACATCCATCGGATGATTCTCCCAGGTGGAATAATGAAATTCGTGTCCACGCATTGTTTCTTGCGCGCGCCACAGCCACGAGTCAGCCGGGACGCGAATCTGGCGATAGCCAAGAATCAATTGTCTGGTCATCACCGAACGGCCAGGCAAAAGACCAACCATAGGATGCGCTCGATTCTGTGCATCCAGAATCTCTTCGGTCAAATACATCAAGCCGCCGCATTCGGCGTAAATCGGCATTCCCGCATCAAATGCGGATCGGATTTCCTCATGCATTGCAATATTTGCGGCAAGGTCTGCCGCATAAATCTCGGGAAAACCGCCGCAAAAATAAACGGCCTGTGTGTCGCGCGGCAAGGCGCGATCCTCCAACGGGCTGAAGAATACGATTTCTGCGCCTGCCGAGCGCAATAAATCCAGGTTATCTTCGTAGAAAAAACTGAAGGCGGCATCGCGAGAAACCGCAATGATTGCCAATGTCTTTCGCTCGGCCGCAACGGATGGATCTTCAATCAAGTCCGGTAGCTCAGGCGCGGAGCGCGCGAGATCCAATATCCGCTCCAGATTTACAGTGGCAGTAATCTTTTCCCGCGCAGTATTGAGCCACTCGCGCCAGCGCCCCGGCTCCATCGCTGGAATCAAGCCGAGATGACGCTCGGGAAGAGTCAAAACATCATCCTGCTGGAGATAGCCAAGGACGGGTGTGCCAGTGCAAGATTCAATCGCTTCCCGCACCATCTGTGCGTGTTTCTCGCTTCCAACGCGATTGAGAATCACGCCGGCAATATTCACGCGCGGATCAAAACTGCAAACGCCTTGAACAATCGCCGCAGCACTGCGCGCCATCGCGCTTACATCAAGAACAAGCAGAACCGGCGAATTCAGGATTCGCGCCATATGGGCCGTGCTGCCTGTGTCCTCTTTGCCCGAAAATCCGTCGAACAATCCCATAACGCCTTCGATGAGGGCGATATCTGCGCCTTGTGCCGCTCGCGCGAAAAGTTGCGCGACAGCTTCTTCGGGAAGCATCCAGCCGTCAAGGTTGCGAGCAGAACATCCGGCTGCGAGCGAATGATACGTTGGGTCAATGTAATCCGGCCCTACCTTGAACGGGGCGACGCGCAACCCGCGTGCGCGGAGCGCAGCGATCAGTCCTGTGGTGATCGTTGTTTTGCCGCTTCCGCTCATCGGCGCAGCGATGATCAGGCGTGGCGACTTCATTGGGCGCTCCGAACGAGTGTAATTCGCCGCGCATCTGTCTTCGCGGGTTCGCCAAGAATTTCGGGATGGAAAATTTTTGCGATCAGCTCAACACCATCAACGATGCGGGGACCCGAGCGACTGAAATAGGAATTCGCATTCACGGCAATCACATTGCCGTTTTGCAAAGCCGGTAAATCCCACCATCCATCAGGAAACGAGATTGATTTCAGAAGCGGAGAACAACCTTCCGCGTCTACAATATCTGTCAATGAATAACCGCACGGCATCAGCAGGATATATTCGGGTTGAGATGCGATGATTTGATCCCATGTCAGACGCACCGATGGCTTGCCCGCGCAACCCAGAATTTCCTGCGCGCCGGCAATCGAAAACATTTCCGGAACCCAGTGTCCGGCGTTGTAAGGCGGATCGAGCCACTCCATGGCAAAAGCGCGCGGTCGAGGTGAATTGTCTTGCGTTTTCTTCTGTACACGCGCCAGACGCTGCCGCAAGGCCGCGATTGTTTCTTCGGCCCGCTCAGAAAGGCCTGCGATCTGACCGACAGCACGAATCGTATCGAAGATGCCTTCGATGCTGGTTGGCTCAAGGGAAACGACCCGCGGATCTGTCGAGAGCTTGCAGGCCGCGTTAACGACGGTCGAATACGAAACCGCGCACACATCGCACAATTCCTGGGTGAAGATGACATCGGGCGCGAGCTCCTGGAGTAATTTTTCGTCAAGCAAATACAGACTTTCGCCACCCCGAATGCGCTGCGAAACGATTGCGTCCAATTCATACTGGCTCAGGTCTTTTGGCAGCGCGCTGCGCGTAAGGCGGTATTTGCCCGCGACTGCTTCAGGCGGATAATCGCATTCGTGCGAAATTGCGACCAATTGATCGGCCAGACCCAGCGCAGCTACGATTTCAGTCGCGCTCGGAAGAAGTGAAACAATCCGCATATTCCTCCTTATCTTTTTGGCGTTGGTCACTCATTTTGTTCCTCCACAAGCGCAACCACGGGCGTTCCGTATAGTGGATGGGAACTGACGACCACCGAAACGTCGTAGGCGCGCTTGAGCCATTCGCGCGTCAGTACGCGCGCTGGCTCATCACAAATCAACAGCTCGCCCTGCCTCATCAGCGCGAGCCGGTCTGCGTACTGCGCGGCAAGATTCAAATCGTGCAGCGCAGCCAGCACGATCAACCCGGAGCGCGCCAGTTTTCGCACCAAGCTCCAGATCGCAGTTTGATGCTTGAGATCGAGATGCGCGCTCGCCTCATCCAGCAGCAGAATTTGCGGTTCTTGAGCGAGCGCTCGCGCGATCAGCACGCGCTGCTGTTCGCCGCCGGATAATTCGCCGATGCGACGTTCGGCATAACAAACCGCATCTATGCGCGCCATTGAATCCTGTGCAATCTGATAATCCCGCGGGCGCTCCGCCCCAAAGAGCGGCAAATGCGGCGTCCGCCCCGCCAACACAACTTCGCCAGCCGTAAAAGCTTCAGGCAACCGTGAACTTTGCGGCACGACCGCAATTTTTTTCGCGCGATCAACCGTGTTCAATGCAAGCAAATTCACGCCATCGAGCAAAACTTCTCCGCCCGTCGGCCTGAGCGTTCCGCTGATCACTCGCAAGAGCGATGATTTCCCCGCGCCATTTGGTCCGATGATCCCGACGATTTCACTTGCCTGCGCGCGCAAGCAAAAGCTATTCAGGACAACACGCCCATTGTAAGCAGCGGAAATATTTCGGATCGTGATTTCCATTTCTCTTCCGATCTAGAAAAACGCTGCATGTTTGGCGCGCCGCAGCATATACAAAAAGAACGGAGCTCCTACGAACGCGGTTACAATGCCCAGCGGCACTTCCTCCGGCGCATGAATCGTGCGTGCGATCAAATCAGCGAGCATCAAAAATCCGGCGCCGAAAAGCGACGCGAGCGGAAGCAGCCGGCGATGATCGGGACCGATCAAAAACCGCGCAGCATGCGGCACGATCAGTCCGACAAATCCTATCAGGCCGCTGAACGCAACCGCTGCCGCAGTTGTAAGCGTCGCGGCAACGATCACGATAACCTTCACCCGCTCAACGTGGATGCCAAGTTGTTGCGCCTGCTCTTCGTCGAAAAGCAAAATATTCAGCGGGCGCGCATGAATGTACATGATCACGAATCCAATCATCGCGAAAAATGCCACGGCAAACACGGCATTCCATCCGCTGCCGGCATAGCCCCCCAACAGAAACGCAAACAGGCGCGTCGTCCGCTCACCCATGCTAAGAAAAAGAAAAGTGTTCAGCGCCACCGCAAGCGACCCTATCGCAACTCCTGCCAGGATGAGTGTCGTTGTCGGAACACCGCGCCCGATGCGTCCAAGCTGATAAACCAAAGCCACTGTTGCCGTTGCGCCGATGAAGGCGCCCAACGGTACAGCAAACGCATTGATTACCGTGGGATGCGCGACTTGCATCGCGATGATTACCGTTGCGCCCAGACTCGCGCCCGCAGCAACGCCGATGAGATAGGGATCGGCGAGTGGATTCCGAAAGAGACTTTGATAAGCCGTGCCTGAAGTTGCCAGTGCTGCACCGGTCAATGCAATCAGCACGACGCGCGGCAGGCGAATGTCAAACAAGATTGCTTGGAAGGTATCGGACCAAACAGGGTTAATATTTAGCAAGGGCAGGTGCGATAGCAAGATTTTGATCGCCGTAAGCGGCGGGATAGAAACGCTGCCGATGCCGATACTCAAAATGGCTATAACGATGACGCCCAGCGCGGCAATCGCGGTGATGCTCCAGTGCGCGCTCACTGGAACACCTCCGGGTGAATCAACCTGGCGGCCGCTTCGAGTCCGTCCACGATGCGAGGACCTGGACGGCTGACCAGGCTATCATCGATCGGATAGACCTTTTCATTCTTCACGGCGTCCACCTTTTGCCATCCAGGTCTTTGCAAAACGGAAGTCACGGTAATCCCATATGCAGCATCAGAGAGGATAATCACTTCGGGATTTGCGGCCACGACCTGCTCGGCGCTGATTTGCGGATAGGCCTTGCTCGCCATGGCAAATACATTCACACCGCCGGCTAATGTGATCACATCATTCACAAAATTGCCCGGACCAACCGTAAAGGGTTTCGCCGAATCGGTCGCGTCGAGTTCCCAGTAAACACGCGGTTTTGTTTTCGCGGTCTTAACTTTTGCTTTGATCGAATCGAGTTTTTGCTTCATCGCATCGGTGATGCGCTTCGCCTCGCCGGTTTTTCCTGTGGCCTGACCCATGAGCCTGATGGCGGAGAAAATATTATCGAAGGTTGTCCTGGATTCGCTTGTCACGATTACAGCCAACTTCAAATCATTAAGTTTTTTGATGACGTCCGGCGGAGTGACTTCAGCGGCAAAGATTAGATCCGGCTTGAGCGCGATGATTTGCTCGAAATTGTACTTCCCATTGGAACCTCCTATCTTCGTAATGTCGCGTGCCCCGAGAGGGTAGTCGCTGAAATCGTCGACTCCCACTATATTAGATCCGGCATTGAGCGCGAACAGGATTTCGGTGTTGCTGGGAGCAAGCGAAATCAGGCGCTGCGTCGCCGTTTCGCTTTGAATTGCGATACAGAAAATCAGCAGAAATGACGCAACAAACAGCCGTCGGTGACGATTCATAACTCACCACGCACGCGACCATCGCTTGCCTGCGCCATCTTTCCCGCGCAGAGAAGCATTCACGCCCGATTTCAGTTCGATAGACCTGCCGATGATCCATAGTAAATCGGAAAGCCTGTTTAAATAGCTCAGAACCGTTGGCTGGATTTTCTCTCCCGCTTCGGTTAATCCCACCACGTTTCTTTCTGCGCGGCGGCAAACAGTTCTTGCAACATCGAACGCGGCAGAAGCGGGATCTTCACCTGGAATGGACCAATCCGAAAGTATTCCTTCTACTTTTTCAAAAGAATGAACATGATCTGTAAGGGCATCGACCATGCCGGCAGTTACCTCCGGAACCTCTTTGTCCGGAGAAGTAGCAATTGCCGAGCTGACGAGAAAGAGCTCGCGCTGTATGCCTTTTACCAGCTCACCGATCTCTGCATCCTTGCAAATAGAGCGAGCAAAGCCGATCGATGAGATAAGTTCATCGATCACTCCGTAGCCTTCCACTCTCAGGTTGCCCTTCGAAACTCTCCGTCCGCCGGCAAGACTCGTTTGACCGCTGTCGCCTCTTTTTGTGGATATGCTCATGATTCACCTCTGCTAAAAACCTAATTCCACGCCGCCATAGCCGGCGATCCCCGGCGCGGGAAATGTCAGCGCTTCGCTGTATGCATCATCCAAAAGATTCTCGATGCGACCGCGTAACTTCAACCAGGAATTCAAACGATAGAAGCCTGCCAGGTCAACTTTCACATAGCCCGGATTAAAAACGTTTTGACTCGGAAAAGTACTGAAGTCGGTTTCCAGTCTTTTTCCGACACCTAATATGCGCAAGCTTGTTCCCCATTGGGTGGTTTCATAAGCGATTCTCGCGCTTCCTGTATGACGCGGACGACGGAATAACTGATGTTTTTCTATTTCATCTTCCGTATCTAAGAACGTGTACGAGGCCACGAAATGCCAGTTGCCGTAATCGGCAGACTGTGACAGCTCCAGGCCCTGGCTTTTTGCTTTCGCTATATTTCCGGCAATAAATGTGTTGGGATCAAAACTGATCAAATCCTCATAGTCATTTCTGAAATAGGATGCAGAAAAGACGGCATGCTCAGTCCAATAGTGATCGATTCCGAATTCCCATGACTTGCTTTTTTCAGGATCCAGATCGGGATTGCCAAAAAATGGGAAAGCAAGATCGCCGGCCGTTGGAGCGCGAAAACCCGTACCGAAACCACCTCTGATCTTCCAATCCGGTCGTGGCCTGTACGCAACAGAGATTCTTGGATTAACGGTGCTACCGAAGGTGCTGTGATGATCAAATCTGAATCCTGTAGTGAAGATCCACTTTTCGCTTTCCCATTTGTTTTGGGCGTATATCGCATTTACTGTGGTATCAAAATCATCCAAATCGGGAATTGGTCCGGCTGCATCGCTGGCGTCGATTCCTTGTTGCTCAAACTCGTACCCGATTGTCAAAGTGTCCGTACCTGATAGCTGAAAATCATTTTGGAGTCCTGCCTGAAAAGTTCTTGAAGTGTGCTTCGACAATGTGGAAAAAGCATCTTCCGGATCTTCAAACAGAAAATCCAAATGCGTAAATGAGAAACGACCTTTCAGGTTCAGGTAATCTCCCGAGGAATGTTGCAGCGAAGTTCCAATTACGGTCATCTGCGTGTCCTGGTTCCGAAAGGGTGAGGGAGTATCGGCAAAACTGAAGGGAATTCCGATATGGGAATCGTGAACGCGGGCATTTACAGAAAGTTCAGTTGTGTTGCTGAAAGCATAGCCTCCAGTTGCCGAAACATTGTTCTGGCGAAATTCATCATTGTCGAATTGTCCCTTTGAGTCCTGGCGCGAATAAGTCAGCGCATAAGTCGCTTTTTCTTTTGATCCGGAGACTCCTGCCTTTTCACGAAACGTCTCAAATGTCCCGCCTTCAAAAGAAGCGTTCATCTGAGTTTCACGTGAACTCGTGCGCGTGATGATGTTGATTACCCCTGCAATGGCATCGCTACCGTAGAGCGGACTTTGCGGGCCTCTGACGATTTCAACCCGCTCTATGTTGTCTGTTGTAATGTCTTCGATATCGACTCCGCCAAAAAAGGGGTCATTGATCTGAACCCCATCAATCAGGACCAGTACCTGGTCCGAACTACCACCACGTAAGAATAGAGATGTTGTTTTCCCTGGCGAGCCGCTTTGAACGACAGCAAGACCGGGAACCTCCCGAAGCGCATCTGTTACGTAACGCCACTGTTGTCTCTCAATTTCATCCCGTGTAATGATTGTGATAGAGTCCGTTTTGTCTTTTAAAGATTCTTCGAGGCGGTCAGCAGTAACGCTGATGTCGTATTTGATTTCTTGATCGAGCTCTTGTGTCTCGTTTTCGTCTTGTGCCGATAAAACGGCCGCGAAATTGAGACAAAAGAAAAAGAGGGTAAAAGTGAAAAAACGCCGCATGATATTTCCTCCATTCCCCACGGAAGGGGGCGGCTAAGTCTTGCCCAAGGTTTCCTGACTTGCGACTATCTACTCTCTGCGCCTTCCCATTCGCCTGGGCGAACAGTGGCTACTCGCAGATTTCGCTTCGCTTACAGTAGCGGGGCTGCAACGGAATCGCACCGTTTTCCCTTGAAAGCAAAACCAAAATTGTTAAAGAATAAAAACTTCGAGGAAGGTCGCTTTGAGGTTCCTTCCCGCGAAGGCGACCCAAAATGGGCCCTTTCCTGGTTCCTGACTGATCCATCTCTATGAGATGAAAACACAGTAGCGGGGCTGCAACGGATTCACACCGTTTTCCCAAATGAACAAGCTCTTATACCAGAATTTCTTATTGTTTGTCAAACTTAAAATTTGTTTGGTAGTAGTAGTGTGCGTTGTGTAAATCTTGAAATCCGACCAAAAGCCGCATGAACAGCGGCTTCATCTGTGTTGAAATCTTTTGCGGCTTACGATGAAGGAGGACACTCATTTGGAAACGCATAGAGGCGAAAGCTTACATAAGCTCGAGCTACAAGCAACAACTGATAAACGGGATAACCCAACTTCATTCCTATTTGTCAGGATTGGAGGGTTACAAATACATTGATGAAGCTTACTACGTCGTTTTTCGATTGGGTGGTCCAAGACTTCTCCTTCAAAATTTCACCCAGCCGATTTACAATCTACCCCGTCTTGGTTGACATTGCTCTTCCGAAAGAATGTAGTAGAAAACAGAAAAAACCTATTCAGATCGCCGAAGCAGATCTTCTTGACAAGATCGAAACACATTAAGTCTCATATCTGAAATCAGCAGCCAAGTTGACCACTTCAGCTTCGTGCTCGATCAGATGTCGAGAACAATTTGAGCAGTACCTTACTCAGCTAGAGTCTCCCACCAAATACGTAAGAGGTAAGGGGTCGAAAGGTTTTTGAGTTACGTCGAAACCTTTTCGACTCCTGAGCTTAATCGAATCAGTCGATTCGCCATCACTCTGTCGAGTATTGACCGCAAAATGCACATCCAACATCCTGGCACACTTCTTGATCTAAGAAGAAGCAGGAGAAAACGCAATGGCATTTGGAGCAGCGAAGAGTTTTGGAGAATTGAACTCGAGTCTTGTGACCTGGAGGCTCATTGCTTTCCTTCTGGGCGTCACACAGCTACTCACCATACTCATGCTGTTGGGTGCGCGGAACAATGAGATTCCCGTGATGATCACGAAAGATGGAAAGGTCATCGAGATCAATGCATCGATGGATGAATGGAAAGATGAAGCCAGGATTCCAGTGGCAAAAGGATTTGGGCGGCAAATGTTCGGCCTCATCCTGAAACAGGACTACCGCTACTACGAAAACAACATCGCAATCGCGCAAGAGCAAATGACGCCTTCGCTAAGAACATCGATCCTCCGCTCCATTAAAGACAAGAACATATTCCGAGAGCTTCGGGCAAACAATAGCATCTGCAACGTAGAAATTCTCGAAGATTCAATGGAGGCATTCAAACAACGCGATGGCTTTGATGTAACGCTCGAAGCAATTGTTCAAACCTCCGGAAGCAAGGACATTCCTCGCCGCGAACGTTTGACGATTGCCGCTCATATGAAAAACACGCCTCGAAGCACTCTTCATCCAATCGGTTTGCTGCTGGATTCATTCACCGTCAAGCAGAGAGTTGCTGAGCCATATCCGGCCGCCAACAATGAACAAGAAACAAATAAACAGCAGGAGGTCCAGATTCTGCAATGAAAACAATGATGACATTCGCATTTCTTCTGTATGTTGCCGCTCTTGCGATTGCTGCTGACATTGAGACGGTCCCGATCCGCAGTCTGGATCGACCGTATGAAGTAACTCTGGCAGTCAATAAGGTCACGGCATTCGTGATGCCCGGCCCAATTGAGTCGACCCGCATTCCTCCCAGCGCAATCAAATATTTCGTTGTCGAAGCGGATCAGGGCAGCAACATTCTCTATATCTCACCCCGGAAAGAAATTTACGACGCATCCGGACAGAGCGTCCTGCTGATGCCGGTGACGCTGTTTGTCGTTACCGGCGGAATTCCTTTCGAATTCGCGATCACGGCGATCAACGGAGAGGATTATCGCCATCAAGTTCTTGTTGCGGAATCACCGCTGGAGGCGGCAAAGCGAAAGGAAGTGCAAGCATTACAGGCCCGGTTCGAAAAGGAAAGGGATTCCATGGTTGAAGGAATGCACTCCTTTCTATCAACGATCAGAAGGGAAAAGAAGCTGAAGATCAAAGAAAAAACTGTCTTCTCAAACGGGCCGCTGTACGTCCGCCTGCAGGCCCAAGTTGGATCGTATTACCTGCTGCATACAAACGTGCCACAGGCCGGATTCTCGATCGGTCAGAAGGCAATCTTTTGGGACACATATCTGCTCACGAACACGAAGAAATTCTCCGTGATGGGCAAAGAGGTGAAGCTATGAAGAATACGACGCGAAGAATTTTCTCAAAAGAAGTTGAAGATTATGTTCTCGCAAATCCCGACGCGCCACGCACAAAGAAGGCGCCTTCAACTGAACCAAGCTCCGCCGGCGGATCTTCACCAGCGGATGCTCCTTCTTCCAAGCAAACGGTGAAGTTTGAGAGCAAGCACAGTTTCTTTGGGCTGATCAACCATGTGAATCAGTTGGGCGATGCGCTGGGCCTGACGAATCCAAAGAAGCGAAAGAGATCTGTTGGAATCATTGTGTGCTTTCTGATTCTTATGGCGGCAGTCATCTCTGCAAAACCAAGCTCCAGTTCAGCACAGGAAGAAAGAACATCGGGAATCATTGGTGAAGAACGCGTTCCCGGTCAAAACGATGTTGAGCACTTCATAAATGACACTTCACAAAAAAACCAGTCTCTGCAGATCGGGAATGCTGCAGAGACTGGACCGCCCATTAACAACACCCGGGTAGAGACTCCGGCAGCACCGGAATCAGAAACGCCCGCACTGCGTGAAGTGGAGCAAGCTCCCGTAGCAGCTGAAGAGCCCGATCCTTCCAGCATGCTCGTCTACCTGCATAAGGTATCAGATCGCGGCAATCCCAACACAACATCCGCATCGCTTACTGGTCCGGGTTCGTACTCCGGAACCGAGACCTTCATTCATGGAAGGCTGATTTCGAAGCTCGAAGCTTCGGGCTACGGAGGATCTCTGGCAATTGGTCAGCTGGATGACGGAACCATCCTATACGGAAGCGCCCGCATTGCGCCTGACATCGATCGCGTCTACATCAATTTCACAGAAGAACAACAAACGGACGGCACACGCAAGAACGGACGGCAGTACGTGATCGTTGACAAACAGAAAACCCAAGGGCTGCCGGCAAGCTGCAAAGATCACGGTGGCTCCAACGTGATTTCTAAGGGATTGTCGATCGGATTCAACGCTCTGGCTGCCGTTGCCAGCGGACGATCAACCGGCGCGTATTCGGCTCAAGATGCCGCGCGCGACCGTTTGGCCGGACAAATCCAGCGCGAAGCAGACTACGCCGAGCAAACCGGAAGAGTCCGTTACTGCACGGCAGATGCGGGAAGCGAGTTTTACGTAGTGATAACAGGAGTATCGCGATGAGCAAAGAGAGATTGTTCATCCTTGGGCCTGTCTGCGCCGGAATCGGGATCTTTTCATTTGCCGGTTATCTGATTCAGGGACTCAGCGCTGGTGTGGACGCAGTAACGGTCCTTTGGCGGCTTCTTCTTCTGGGGGCTGCGATTGCAGCACTGGTGGGTCTTATTAAACGCAAGAACTGGGCAAGGCGTCTTCAGATAGGTTTCAGCACGATGATGGTCTTAAACTCGGCTCTTTACCTCGCAATAGTCAAAAGACTGGAGGCGACGCTGCAGGTTAACACTGCAATCCCTCTGATGATCATTGTCCTGAATGCAGGCTGCATAATCGCATTGATTCTTTGCAAGCGACAGTTTGTTTCTCTGAATATCGACAAGCTTCACGTAAAGGCGCGAAGGTACGCGGCACTGGTGATTCCCGCGATCCTTTGCTTTGCTACACAATTAGTTTTTGCCGGCCCGGCGCAGGTTCTGAATGTAGATCGCGCCACCTCGGATGAAGGAACAATCCTGCGCGGAACTGCTCTACAAAATAGTTTTTTGCTTACAAACAATTCCAACACGGCCATAAAAATCCAGGCCAAGGCCTCATGCGGATGCACAATCCTGAGAGCGCCAATGGAATTGCTTCCGCATGAATCATCACCACTCCGGTACTTCATACACACATTCAACGACAGACCAGGAAACATGGACAAGGCGATTGTTTTGGATTGGTCGCAAGGGGATCAGAAAGGAACGATACGGTTAATGATCACATATCAGATCAGCGACCCGTTTGTCATTTACGAAAACCAGCGCTACATCACACGCAAGCAAAATAGTGCAGTCCTCCTTTGGGGATGGAAAATAAAGGATCCACCTGAAATCACCGCTCTGGCGCCGAATGGGCTTTTCGACTTCAAGCTTGAAAAGCTGTCGAGCAACCTCGGACCATTGCTTCGATTAACTGCAAAACCATATAAGGGCCTTTCCGGTCTCGGGAGCACTGTCGAGTACGCACAGATGGTTGCCTCTGATGGGCGTTTAATCGAGATCCCTTTCTCTATTGCAAGTGAGTTTGGGAGTCCTTCTTCCAAGGGGAAATAAAAATGGATGAACGTCATAAGTGCATTCTCGTTCTTGTTGCCATCGCATTTATCGGCCACGCCCTTTACAGGGGAGAAGCGGAAAAAACGCCACAAAGCGGTCAACTGGAAGCGGCCGTTATAAGCGATGCGTATCAAAGGGAACAGCCTCCGTTAGCACAAACAGCCGCGCCAAAGTGTCCGAATCCTGCTACGAATGGACTCACACGTCTCGGGCTTGGGAATGATCCGTTCGGTCTGAAGGCAAAATACACAAAAAAGCCTGCACCGGATCAGACTGCTAAGCTTGAACAACTCCAGAAGCTTCTGGCGTCCTTGTCTGGGAAGGACCCTTTGCAATCGATGCTCCGCCCGATTGATGCGCCGCAGACTTCGGGCTATGGAATCCGCAAAGATCCAATTGAAATGAACGCGTTAAAAAGACATAACGGCACCGACTTTGCGGCGCCACAGGGGACACAAATCCCATGCCCTGTTGCAGGAAAAGTAGTCAAAGCAGGCAGTTTGCCAGGATACGGAATCAGCGTAGAAGTGCAACATTCACAAAGAGTCTCTTCATTCTACGCCCATCTTTCCAAAGCACTTGTAAACGAAGGCCAGGATGTTCAGGCCGGCGAGATCATCGGCTTGGTTGGATCAACAGGACGGGCAACCGGAGACAACCTTCATTATGAGCTCCGAGTGAACGGACGTCCGGTGAACCCTCAGGCACTTGTCATGATGCTCGCAATGTTATCAAACGAATCAATCAAGCCAGGAGGAAATCAATGAAAGCACGAACAGCGGCCGCTGCGGACTTGTATCAGAACGAAGAAAGACCGAGTCAGCTTATTGCGCTGAGCGCCATCATCGATAACGAGCCGCGCAAGTATTATCCGGATCAGGAATCATTCACAGAAAACATTGCTCAACTAGGCGTTTTGAATCCGATCCTGTTAACCCCCGTGGGAGAAAAATACAAAGTAATTGCCGGACGCAGGCGCTTAAAGGCCTGCAGGCAGCTTGCTGCTGAAGGAAGACTGATGTATGGCAAATCGATCCCGGCAATCATTTGCCCACCCAAAAACCTGGAAGCGATGGAGCTATCAGAGAATCTCCACCGTAACGATCTGGACGTATTTGAAGAAGCGGAGCTGCTGGAACATTTCAGAGAGGTGAGCGGTTTAAAATTCGCAACCGACGTTGCGAGAGCTCTGAATCTTCACGAACGAACCGTGCAGAGAACGCTTCTGGTAAATGACATCTCTCATGAAATCAAAGAAGATTACTTTGCCTTTACAAAAGAAACGCTGAACGAGCTGGGATACATCCCATTCAAAAAGACGCAGATTTTTGAGCTCGCCGCCAAACCAAAATCAAAGCAAGCCGAAGTTTGGGCGGCAATGAAGGCAAAGGCGCTGAAAGAGCGCGCCAACAGACAGCCAAAAGAGGACACGCACTATCCACATATGTCCGATCAGCCGGCGATCCCGTTCACAAACAAAAAAGAATTACCTCCGCTGGCAAACGAAAAGGTGTCGGCTTCCGTTGTTGAGGACAATGAGCCGAATCAGATATCAGAAGACGACAACTTCATTGAATCAGATTCTGCAAGCCAGGATGAGGAACGCATTGGATTCAAAAACGGAACAATTGATCTGGAGGCGCGTGTTGATGATTACCAGTACTGGCTTATGGCGGTTCGTGATGATTTGTGCAAGTTCAATCCTGCGGCCTATCAACCAGAAAATCCCGAACGATTTTTGGAAGACCTGGAAATATTCGAGTCGTCGCTTGTTGACACCGCAAACACTATGCGCGACATCCGGATGAAGATCCTTAGCGGCCCGGAGGCTGTCCAGGAACAACTCAGTAGTTTAGAAGCTGAGGTCGTAGACGATATACAGCCTTCGAGAAGAACAGAGAGCGCGCCTGATCTCTCCAAGAATTCCTTTGATGAACTGTACAGGCGAATGATTGCGCATATGCCCCAGGAGGAGATAACGGCCTACGAAGAAATGTTTTATGAGAAACGGTTACTGAATCCGTTGATCAAGAAGCGAAACCCTGATTTGCATCAGCAGTTGCTCACAAATCTGATCATCCAGGATCTGAACGAACAACGTTTCAAAGAAGCGCCATTAGAGAGGTAATGCTATGAAACGCATACTGATTATTTTTTTGTGGATCGCGGGAATGGCCATGATGGCGGACGCCTGGGGACAGTCAAATTCGCAGGGAACCATGAATCCGCTTCAAGGAAATCGCCAGTCGACAAAGGTCAGCCGGAAACAGACGAATCCGTTATACACGCCGCCCACAACTCGTCCAATGTCTCATCAGAGAATTCTATCCAAGCCCAAGACCCTACCACCTTCCGCCGGGGCCTCGAAAACCCGGAAATCAATCGAGCAGCTGCGTACCAACCTCAGAACGGTAACGGCGACACTCACGAAAGTCGTCTCGGCCATTGCAGTAGGATTCCTGGTCTTTGCATTCTTCATTTTCAAAGTCAAACAATCAAACAAGAAGCGCTTCCCGCATTCGCCTGACTACATCATCAAAGAGCCAGAGGAAATGGATACTTACCGGGACGTTTACTCGCTCGAAGAATACAGCGACTCAGATGATGTCGTCCTGGGCTACAGAGAAAGAAAATCATTACCCACCAGAGCACTCCGAACGGTTCTGCCCTTTGTAGACCGGCGTGGAGATTTCTGGATGACAACGATGCAAAGGATGCGAAAGAACATGATCATATTCGGCTCACCCGGCTGGGGAAAGTCCAATCTCATGGAGAACCTGGCATTCAGCTACATGCTTAAGAGAAAGAGCGTCGTCATCATTGAACCATCGGGCGATCTGGCATTTTGGAGCAATATGTTACATTCCGCTCACGTTTGTGGAAGGGATGCAGATATTTTTGAAATCAACCTGTTGGGAGAAGATTGTCCCACCTTCGGGTTGTTCTCGAAGTACCCGACAGATAATCCACTGGTTGTCGCCAATCGCATCTGCAGTGGGGTTGGATTGGAAGCTAATGGAAGGGGCGACAGGGACTATTACCAGCATCAGGAAGCGCGTTTCGTGCTTGCGATGATTCCCTTTCTCTACAACTACTATCCTGACGCCGACTTTGTTCCGGAAGATCTGATGCGCTTCATCCACAATGAAAGCTTCCGGAAGGAAACCATCGCTGCGTACAGGGGAACTCCCATTGAACTGCAAAACTGGAAAGACACCTACGCGCGGATGAGTCAGGCAGATATATCCAAGTTGACTTCCAACATTTGCGCGGGTCTTGAACCGTTTATGCATGAGCCGCTTTACAGGATTTTCAACAATAGAAAACCCGACCTGAATTTCCAGAAAATCTCCAAAGAAAAGTTATGTGTCGTGTTCAGGCTTCCGGCGCATTCCCTGCTATTCAACAAAACGCACGTGGGCAGAATGATTGTGGCAAATCTTCAGGGGATCATCTCCTACAGGAACCAGGTCGACAGCTCAGAGTGGGATGACATGATTTGCCTCATTGACGAATTTGCAGCCTTCGCCCCAGGAGCTTTTATGGAACTTTTCAACCAGAATCGAAAAGCCGGTATATCGTTCGTGCTGGCGATGCAAAATTTGGCTCAGCTTGAGGATCTGCAGCGGCACAACACCAGGAATGTGCAACTCAACCTTTTGCAGGCTTGCAGGCATCACCTGGTCGGGCAGCAAAGAGACGGCGACGAAGCCAGGATGTGGTCGAATCGAACCAAACTGATTCGTGTCATACAGGAGACCGGCCGCTACGGGAACGGAATTGTGAAAAGAAAAGAGGGAACATTACAAAGAGAAGTTGAAGTTCGTGAGTACCACCCAAACTGCTTCATGAACTTGCAGGAGTGGCAGTTCTGGGTTGATCTGCTTGAGGATGACCTGGATGGAGATGTCCGCGGATCGTACGGACAGGGATTCTGCTTCATACCAAGGTTGCTGTGGGCAAAGGCTCCAATTCCCCGCGAGGTTAAGAGGAAAGACGATCAAATCTTCCGAAAACGCATCCGGAAAATACTTCCCAACGAGAGCTGAAAATGGAATCATACGGCTTCATAATCGCCCTCTCCTCTTCATCTTTAATTCTTCATCTGCAGTTTTTGAAGATGGAGAGGGCATATGAGCATCATCACACATGTGATCTGCAGAGACTGCCGCAAACTGTCACCGGTAAGACGAAATTCGCTGCAGCAACACTGGAGGATTTGCGATCCCTGCTTCCGAAAATTGCAGGTTGGCCAGGAAGCACCCAAAAAACCCGAGACTTCAGCAATTCCGTCCGGGTTCCTGACACCACCTCCTCCACCGAAAAAAGCAGCATAGTCCAACCTTCAAGACAGTGCGGAGACTGCATCCAAAGGGATCCGCGCCAGGCAGAAGCATTGGCAGGACCCTTGGGAACTAATTTCCTTCCTCTATATATAGGAGCATCCGCATGAGCGTCTCAAATGAGATCGATGTTGCAAAACGGATTGAGATTATCGTTGCGGAAGGACAATTGCGTCCGAGAAACGCCGGCCCTGGAAAACTGAAAGCCATCTGTTCGTTTCACAGCGAGAAGGAGCCTTCCCTTTACATCACCCGGCGGAACGCTCTCTGGTACTGCTTCGGTTGCAACGCAGGAGGCGACGTCATCCGGTTCGTGCAAATGAAAACCGGAATCAGCGATTTTCAGGAAGTCTTGACGTACATTGACGATAAATATGGAACTCATTTGTTTGAGGTACCGGAAGGCACCCCATGTGAGGAGCTGGAAGGCCTCTACAAAATCAATGAATACGCCGCCAATTACTACCACAACTCATTACAACACGCGCTGAACCCAGAACAGAATCATCCGGTTAAGAATTACATCACGAAGCGTGGCATTGGATCAGAGGTAATCAATCGTTATCGCATAGGATACGGCGGCGATACCGGTACACATCTGCTTTCGCACCTCAAGAACTCTTCAGAGATTACGGCGGATCTAATTACAAAAAGCCAGCTTTTTTACAGCGTCCCCGATTCAAGGGAGATCGGAGACCGCTTCTCCAAACGTCTCATTTTTCCTATCAGTAAGGACGGCCGAATTGTCGGATTCTCCGGGAGAAGGATCGATGACAAAGAAGAGAATTACAAGTACACCAACAGTCCCACAACGCCGCTTTTTCAGAAGAGTCACTGTCTGTACGGATGGGATGAAGCCAAAGGCGCAGTGCAAGAAAAGAAGACTGTCATTTTGGTTGAAGGATTCATGGATGCGCTATCAATGGCGCAGGCAGGTTTTCCAAACACTGCCGCATTGATGGGAACAAGCCTCAGCGAATTTCATGTCAAGAGCATCAGAAGTGTAACGAAGCGCGTTGTTTTCTTTCTGGACAGCGATGCGCCCGGCCTAAGAGCTCTTGCCGAATGGGTCCTTCCTGTTGCGATCGCAGGGCATTTAGATTGCCGCATCCTCTACGCCGGCGAAGAACTGTACTCCCGGCTCGGCCGGACAAGCGTCGATCCTGATGCGCTTTGCCGAACCTTTGGGCCGGAAAAGATTCAAGAATTTGTGCGGGGCAACCTGTACCGGGTCGAGGATTTTCTCTACAACTACCTTATCAAATACGGTCCTCCCGAAATGGAAAGGTTTCAAAACGCTGCGATCGCTTTGTTCGCAAGAGTCTTTAAAGATGCGGCAAATCCGGCAAAGGAGTGGCAAGTTGCGGAGTTCCTTTCATCGAAGATTCATATCGATGCACAGTTGATTGTGAAGTTCTTCTGCGATGAGTCGAAGCTGGCCACCCTGTCTTCAACCGTTGCCACTTACGAAAGGGACCGCAAGAAAACCTTGCCGGAGGCCGTATGCAGTTAGAGCCGCTCCAGCTCAGGCCTTATCAACACGAAGGAAATGCAGCATTGAGTGCGGCACTCCGGCGCGGATGCAGGTACGCGTTGATCAGTATTCCGACCGGCGGTGGAAAAACGCCGATGCAGGCTGAACTGCTGAGCAGGCTCTTCACAAGTGAGCAATCGTTGCGGCAAAACGTTCAAGGGTTAGTGGTCGTTTATTCAAAACTCCTTGTTGAGCAAACCGCCGCTGCACTCCAAAGATTCTACGGTATTGAAGCCTCAATCGAGCAGGCGTCTAAGCGCGCAGATCCGAATGCAAAGATCATCGTTGCGTCAGCAATGAGTCTTGTGGACCGGCTTGACAAGTACGAGCCCGGCCGGCCAAGACTGATCATTCTCGATGAGTGCCATCACGCCGTAGCTGTTACTACTCAGAAAATCCTTGCAGGCTTAAACGCGCTGAAGGGAACACCAACATCAGCAAACTTCAAAGGATTTCTCACAGGCTGGACGGCCACTGCGTGTCGTGCAGACGGAAAGGGGCTTGACGCGATATTTGACGAAATCGTCTATCACGTGAAGATTGAAGATCTCATCAATCAGGGATATCTCGCACGCCCGCTTGGCTACCGGATTCACAGCGACATCAATCTTGAAAGCATCGATCTGATCGAAAGTGAATATGGCGCCGATTTCGATCCTGAACAGCTGGCGGAGGCGATCGACACTCACGCAGCCAATCAATTAATCGTTGATTCTTATCTGCGGTTGTGCAAAGGAGTGCCCACAATGGTGTTCTGTGTCAACAGGACCCATGCCCGCCATGTTGCAGAGTGCTTCCGCAGACAGGGAGTAAAAGCTGTAGCCCTGGATCACCGGAGTGGTAAACGGAAACGCGAAGCAGCTTTGAGCGCCCTCAGGAATCGAGAGTTAGAGGTCATCGTACAGGTCAACCTGTTCAGCGAAGGCTACGATAACCCGACACTAACAGCAGCAATTCTTGCGCGCCCCACAAGCAGTGAACCGCTATACAGGCAGATGATTGGGAGAGTGATGCGCCCTTGCCCGGAGATAGAAAAGACGCATTGCATCATTGTTGATATAGTCCACAACTCATCCAAGCTAGAATTGTCGGGACTCCCCTCTCTGTTTGGCATACCGCCGCAGTTTTTTGACGGAACTCAGGGAGGACTTGACATTGTGAACGCCGCTGAAGAAGTTGAGTCGGCAAGGGAGAAACATCCGCAGATCGACGTAAACAAGATCAAGAACATTGAGCAACTGCGGATGTTTTCACATATTGAAGAAATACACCTTCTGCGTCCGGAGCCGGCAACCGAACTGATTGAACTTTCCAGCATGCCCTGGCTGCGTAGCGCTCCGCTCACCTTTACACTTCCGATTTCGCCGACTGAGTACATCGTTCTGGAAAAGAATATCCTCTCGCAGTTCAAAGTATCCTTCCACAAACTTGGCTCCCCCAGACAGAGCCTTGCTGACGGATTAAGTAAAGAAGACGCCTTGAGAATTTCGGAGGATTTCGTGAAAACGAATTTTGCGGATCAGTCCCGGATTCTTTCCACGAATGCAGAGTGGTGCACCAAAGAGGTATCGCAAAGACAAATGAATTACATCCTGAAGCACAAATTGGAATTCAACCCCGAAAAGGAAAAACGTGGCGAAGCAAAGATGTTGATCGCCGCAAATATTCTGGTGGAACAACGGAAATTGCTGCTTGATGCGGAAGCTTTGCTCCAGGAAGCAGAGAGTTTTGGAGAAGCGTTTCTCAGTCCGGAGGTCCAGCAACTCATTCGTGAGCTGAAAGGACAACATGAATCAGGCGATATAAGAAAAGTCCTCTACTATCGGTTAAGACGCATCGTGAATGCGATCCGCGCAGAACAACTGATACTTCCTATCAGAGAAGAAAAGTTCACACCTTTTCTGCGAGGCATCAGGCAGTCCATCGAGAAGATAAAAGGGTCAGGAGGCCGAAATGGATGGATCGGTGAAAAGGCAATCAACGTGCTCCGCGAAATTGCGGACAAGAACAAAGCTGGTGCGGCATGAGTTACAAAACGCAGTCTGGAAACACAAAGTTCTACTGGGCGGCAATTGCCGTGATCTGCGGCTACACGATTGGCGCCTACGACAAGAGCCATTCTTTTCTTGTGCTTCAAAAGTTAGGTGCTTCAGTGACAGCCATCCATCTTTTGGTTTCAGGGATTGTCCTGTTTTACACGGTGACGGCCTTGAAGCTGATCAGGGAGCGGGCACATCTTTCACTAACCAGGTTTGGAGAAGCCCTCCAGGATGTCTCTGACCAGGTATCTTCTGATATTGTTGAGGCCATTACCGGGCTGCAAGAAGTCGCCGGGCAGATTAAGACCGAAGTAGAAAGCCTGAACATAAGAGATGTTCACGATAAGCTCGGAAGGATTGCACAATCGATTCAGATTGCCGCTGCCAAGCCACAACCCGGACAACCCAACAACGATAAACAAAAGAACTCAACGAATCAGAAGAGCCAGCAGCCGGCAAAGCAGTCGCAAAACCAAGAGCCTCAAAAGTCAGTTGAGTCAAAGGCGCAAGCGAGGCCTTCTTTGCCCGAGCAGAAGGCTCACGCAAAAATAAGCAAGCAGGAGATCACCGTTCAGCAGACTGTGCGCCACGAGACCAATAGCGCCATAATCTCTCAGCCTTCGGAAAAAACAAATGTTCCTGCTCCTGCGACTTCCAAATCGTTCCGGCCTGAGCCACAACCGGCTGTAAAACCGGGAGTCAATGAGGAGTCATTCCTTGAATAAATCTAAAAGGCTTCTCTATACGGACGCAATAGAAAGCTTTCCAGGACCTCCCGGATATTCATGGGCGACACCGCGGGATCAGGCTATTGTCCGTCACACACAGCGGCTTGGCATCGTAACACGGGAGCAAATAGAGCGTCTGTGGTTTCCTTGTGTGCATCCCGGACACCGGTACTACTGCCCTCAGCGCCGCAACATAAAAGGAAGCAGAAAACCGGCAAGAAGAAGGCTGGACATTCTTTGCAAGCGCATGGGAATAATCAATGCATATTTGACTCATCGACCGAAGAAAATCAATCAGGGAATGGCTTACATCATCAATTCGGAGTACGAACTCAATTATCAAATCGCGAAGCTGGAAGCCGATGGCATATTCCTCTCAGACCAGGAAATCAAAAACATGAAAAAACTGATCGATGAAGAGATCACTGAACGGGAAAATCACGCTACCAGCAAAGCGCGAAATACCTTACCTCATACTGTTTTCTTAAACGATGTGTATACATGGTTCCGGCTCGGACTGAAATATCTGGACAGCGATCTTGAATTGCAGTTAGAACAGGATCTGGTTCACCGGGAAGTGAGAACACTAAGGAATGAGCGGCCAATCCCGGATGCGATTTTCAAATTTAACCTGGGCGGAGTGAAATGGACTTTTTATGTCGAAGCAGACCGGGGAACAGAAAGCCTGTCGGAGCTTCGAGCAAAGTTCTTTGACTATAAAAAGATTCTGCATGGATCACCCAATGAGGCAGTGTTGTTTGTAGGCAGTACCGAAGACGATTTCAGGCGGGTAAGACGGCTCGCTGAGATTGAAGGCATTGCTGACTGGGTATTTTTCTCCGTGTACGATCTGAACCAGGATTGGTCAGCGCAAACGAATGCGCTTACCGATGATGTCTGGATCACGTACGGTGCGGAAGCACCAGGAACAAGCAGTAGGCCTTTCAGCCTCATGTGGAAAATGGAAACGGGGATTCTGCCGGGAAACGTGTGGGCTGAGGAACGTACAAGTTGAAAGTTGTTGTTTATCCTCCTTGGGTTCAACCCAGTGCTTCCTTTCGGGAGCCTGGGGTGAACCTTAAGGAGGTTTAGACAATGACAAGTATACTTGTTCGAATTTACCCAGTCCAGTCACGATTCGAGGCTGCGTTGTTTCGCCCGAGTCAGAGTGCACCCTACTACTTTTCTGCTGGAATTACCCGGCAGGATGCGTTGGAAAAGGCGCTCGAATACGGAGCCGCCTATGGGCTCTCTGACGAAGTGGAGGTCATGACGGATCAAGCAGTGCGGATCAATCCGGAAATCTGCCGGCTCTTCTACGGTATCCGGCTCAGAGTAGCGGATATCGATGGAATTGCCGCCTATTGCAGGCAACAGTCTTTTCGCTCTCACGAGCGGCTGATGCAGCATGAGGAATTGCGCCGGCTATATGGAACGACAACAAAGCGGGTCTTTCACAAGGTCTATACAGACACGGAGGAAGGCCACCGCGAAGGTGTTGTTTCGCGCCAGCCGATGGCAAGAATTCAGGATTACCGCAATGCGCCGCTGGAAGCGCAGAAAGGAGAAATCCTTTCAAAGCTTCCGCAACCCGAACGGGACTTCGTGCAGTCCTGGGACAGCAAGCCTGTTAACGATGGCTGGATCTGCCGGCATGTTGATCTGGGAAATCCGATCGGTAGCTCAAGAAGAAGCAGCACCGCAGGTGTGACGAAGTATGCCGATTTGAACAGCACACTATCGGAGCTTGAAGCAGCAGATGAGATGAGGATTTCAATGATCACTGCAAAGAAGTGTTCTGAAAACGGCAGAGAGGCTCCGAAGTTCTTGATGGCCGATCTCAATCAATCGGAACTATGGAAGACAAGCGGCGCTAACGTGGATACGATGCTGCAACAGATTAAGGAGGAGTTCGAAAAGCTCCAACCTACTCAGGAACCGGAGATCTTCAAACAGATTTTGGATCCTGAATTCCGGAAGCAGTTTGTCGAAGCTCATCCGAACCTTCAGGATGCTGTGCGTCACTTCAAGAAAGCCGCGAAGAAGACGAGGCGCCTGAAGCTGAAAAAGAACCGGCAGCGGAGCCGGTTTCACTTCATTCCGGATAGCCATGACGGTATCTGCGTTTCTTGCGAAGTAAGTCTTCAGGAAGTTCCAGGAGAGGAGGGATTGTGCCTTCAATGCGGAGCTGATCTTGATCCAACCTTCCACTTTTCCCACTGGCTTGAGGAACTGGCAACGCTACGAATGCTGAAGAAACTAAAAGAAGCGCTCACCAAGAGCCGCTTCGGAAGCTTCGAAGCATGGATGCGGTGTGCACGCGAACTTGCTGTGAAAAAGCTCGAAAGCCTCGGTGCTACTGACAACCAGAAGGCAGCGGAGGCCAAGAAGCTGATTCACAAAACTCTTGCCCGGCTGGCAAAACTGGAGAGAGTCTACACTGAAAACGCTGAAAAACTGAATGAACCGCTGATAGATCCGGCTCAGAAGAAGCTGAAGACAATGCGCATGGTGCAAATGCTTGCCGCACGTGTACGCAACACACCATACCGCAGCTTCTACAACTGGCTCAATAACATGAGAGAGTTGATCAATGAGATGGATCCTGGCGGCGAAAATCAGGCGTGGCAGAAGACGATCAAACGTTTGGCCAGACTGGAGCAAGCTTTCAACGAAACCTTTGACAAAAGCAAAGGTCCGTTGGATGCAAGAATTACATTCTGGTTCAATGTGTCGCGACAGTTTAGGAGATATGTTCCGGAGATTCAAAGGGAACAGGAACTGTCAAAGAATACATTGAACCTTGCTCGCTTTGCTGATGGTACCGATGAAGGCCGCAAAAAGATTCTTGATGCGGCCAAAGATGGGAAGCCAGCTTTGATCGGTTATCTTCTTGATCTCGATGCCATCCAGTCTGTAAAACAGTGGGCGTCTTTCAACCGTTTCGCGTTCAACAATGATCGGCTCCATGATCTTGCAAAGAAATTTACAAGAACCAAGCCGGTTATTCCGAACGATCCAAATGGACAGGAGCTCATGGACCAATGCCTGCGAACCGTGCTGAAACCTCTTGACGCTTGTGACATCAACTCAAGAAAGGAGCATCACGGTAAGCTGCATCAAATGGTCCATCTTCTGACGAATCCGCTGACTCCCGTACTGCAGCATTCTGTTGTGGATGAACGTGAGTTTCTGACGAAGACAACTCAGAGGATCTCCGTACTCAGGAAACAACTTGCAGAAGTGGAATCAAAATGCAAACACACGTTACCTGAGATGGAATCCCGTGTTTCGCGGATGCTGCCTATCGATGCATGGATTTCGCAGAGAAGCCCGAGGTCAAAAAAGCGTGCTTTGCGCTTTGCCAAAATTCGACAGAGCGTTGACGCGCTTTTTGAGGCTCACAAGAAAATCAAAAGCATTGCCGCACAGCTGCAGTTCTGGGTTAATGCGGAACGCCTCTTTCTGGCTGACTTGGAGGAAGAGCGTAAAGCTGCAAACTGCACTGTCAGATCCAACAACGAAACGCCCTCTCCGGAGCAAATCCAGAAAGTAGGATCAAGCATCAAGCAGCGGCTCACTGAAGTTACTGCTGCCCAGATTGCCACCTACGATCGGATTGCGCACTGGATCGCGCGGCACCGGCCAAGCTTCATGGTGAGGACAACTGCAGCGAAGTATCTTTCGCGGTTTCACGAGAAGTACCACAAGCTGCGGCTCGCCGTTCATCAAGAGATTGGAACCACTTTCAAGTGTGCCGATGCACCTTGGAAAGCGGTCACTGCTCTGAATGCATGGAGCAAAGGCAAGCCACTGAGCCTTCCGCCCGTATGCCGCTGGAAAACAAAGGATGGAGAAAAGCAAGGGTCAACAAAAGAGCTCTTCCAGAAACTCCTCGGAAACCAGTTGGAGTATTACGAAAGGAAGGTGAACGCAATCCGTGCCAACAATCTCTGGCCTGCTCTATCTACTTTCTGTCGAAAGAAGAAGTAGGCCGAATGGAAGGAAGCGCCTCCGCGCGCTTCCTTCTACCCTTTTAATATTCCGATCTCCTCTGAGAGCCGAAGCGTCTCATGTTCGGGTCTCTTGAAGCGGGCTCTCAGGAATCAATACACAAGTTCTTGCTGATCTGTTTCAATTTCTCCAAAATGTCTTCATAGTCATACGCTCCGTAATAGATCTCGTGTCGCAAAGACGTATTCCCTGACGGCACCTTCATGAGAAAGAGCAACGTTTTTCGCAAGAAGTACACTGATCAAGTCCAACAGAATTTCAACTTGAATGATGCGATCCATTTGTAATTCATTCTTAAAGGCAAGGAGGATTTTTGCTCCTGGACTGTAGGGTCAAGAAAGTTTTCTACCTTTCTGTACTTTTGGTGACCAACTAACCTGATGGCCTTCCCGAGCGAATAATCCGAGCAATATCGATGCGACCTTCCCCTTCTGCAAATTCCAAAGCGTCTTTCCATCACTGTTCCGGACGTTCAAATCCGCGCCCAATTCAACCACAGTCGCGGCTGTTTCTTCGTTTTTGAACAGGGCGGTATACATCAATGCAGTCCAGTCCGCCTTGTTTCGCGTATTGATATTTGCTCCCGATGAGATCAGCTGCCTCACTCCATTCGCATTTCCAATCCCGACATCCACATCAACGCAGTTTTTCCCGACTGGTTCCTTGGTCTACATGTGCGCCAGCCTCAAGCAACTTCCCAACTGCCTCCGTAGACCGTTTGCAGCGGCCATTGGGGAATACCTTTAGTGAAGAACGATTGCCAGGATATAAAACATTGAAGCGTCGACTTTCTGTTTGTCTTGTCTGGAGATCGATCGGAAGAATGCGGAACGGAAACGCGACAATCCATTTCAGTACTCATAAAGAAAGTGACACAGGACTTCTACGATCCAGACGAAATTCTCGGCGGAGCAAATGTCGCATAAACTCTGTGACGAAGTTTTCTATATGAACCAAAGAAGCACCAAACAATCAGCCAGAAAAAGTAAGGTCGTAATTGTGCAACCCTTTGAATAAAGCCGATTGTAGGCTTCCGGATCTAATGTTTTCACAAGTGCGCTCAGATGGTCGGATGGGTCACGTCCCAGATTTCCTGTAAAAAGAAAGACGGTGTATTGTTCCTCTGATCAACAATAAACAAACTCTGTGCCCTGGACCGGGTGCAGAGAGGAGG